>JAFPKH010000204.1:0-2800 GCA_017424825.1 Treponema sp.
AGACAATACACATAAAGAACAGTTCATCTTCTGAAAAAATCTGTTGAATCTTCTTCTTTTCATCCGAAATAAAATAGAAATACCTTTCAGCAATTTTGTTTACAGCTTCTTCCGTCTTTCTTGCCCAGGGTGCAATATACAACTTTTTACAAAGTTCTTTATTTAACTCAATTGAAATATTCTTATCCATAACAATCTCCTTCTAATTATTTGAATATAATCTATTCTCTTTTCTTATCATTGATAAATCGCCAGAACTAAAATGATTTTCATCATATATAATTATAGGCAGCCAGTTTATTGATGGTATACTATTTTTGAAGTTTATTTGGGGTTGAATAAGCAGATTATATATTTTGCCATCTCTTGTCCATTTGAGATCTTTGAATTGGAAAGTTAATCCAGATGAACTTGTTCCCTGCAAATAAAAATCACCTTGGTGAATAAACTTTAATATTGAAGACAAGTCGATAGGATTGTCATTTGCAACAGCATTTTCTATTAGAGAATAAAATAAATCTTTTTCTTCCTTGAAAGTTTCGTTCCTCATATAAATCACCATATAAAAAAAACTAACTAATTAATGATAAGTTAGATTTATAGTAAACGTAAATTCAATTTTCGGATACGAAGGAGAAGACTAGTTATGATGATTGATCCATTTTCGTATGTAGACCAGTACAAGGACGCTTCATATCAGGAAATCTTAAAGTTCAAAAGCAAACGTCAAAGCAGAGCTTTTGTATATCGACATAGTTCGTAAAATCGAAAAAATGGGCGACAGCTGTTTTGCAATTGCAGGAAGGCTGACGGAGTAGAAAATGTTGTAAAAACAACATAATCTTTTCATTAATCTCATTATGCTCCTAATCAGATATAACAAATCGATAAGGAGCTTTTTTATGGAAAAAATCACAACAGACATGCTGATGGGCGATATTGTCCGCAATTATGACGGTGCAGTTGAAGTGCTGCAGGAATGTGGAATGGGCTGTGTTGGATGCCCGGCTTCTCAGTCAGAAGCCTTGTCTCAGGCTGCTATGGTTCATGGGCTTGATGCTGATGAAATTGCTTCAGTTTTGAACGAAAAGCTTCAGCTGGCGTAAGGAGACGATATGAGTTCATTTTTAGCACCTATTCATTTCTGGCTTTATAACAAGATTAATCTGCAGGAAGAGCTTGCCCGCGATATTGCAAGTGCAGCTAAGGGAAGGGGTTTTATTTCTGATGAAGGCGAATACATTTCAGAACCGCTTCCAGAATTGTCGGGTGCAATAGACCTTGGAAATATTCACGGTTGGCTTCAGGAAAAGATTTCTGAAAGTGAAAGCCGGCTTGCAAAACTTGTAACGGATATTGTCCGGGAAGATGATGTGAGAATCTCTTTTGTGACAGACACTGCCAGCTCGTTCGGAAAACGTCATCCTGTTTCCGTACAGGCAGACGCACAGGATGCGCACAAGGCTTTGAACGACACGCTTGTAAACGGAATGCCGTGTGATATGGTTGAAGATATTCTGGAATCGTCCCCTGAACGGGTTGTCTGGAAGCGTGTCGCTGATGTTCATGCCGAATACTGGAACGCAATTGGCGGAAATTCTACTTATTACTGGAAGATACGTTCGGCTATTATCCGGGGAATGCTTGCCGGAACAGGGCTTGAGTTTCTGGAGAAAGATGACGGCATTTTTGAAATTAAAAAGAAAGCCTGAGAGGAAGTTGTAATGGAAAATAAGATTAAAGCAAAGACATACGGCGTTCAGGTTATGATGAACGAGCACGACAGTATTCTGGAATTCTTAAAGGTTGTACGAAAAGCCTGCGTTGGCGTGATGAATGGAAACGAGCCTGACGAGGCTGATTTTTACGGTTTTATCGATTTTGCAAGAAACTACAGCGACAAGCACCATCATGGAAAAGAAGAAAAATTTCTGTTCAATCAGATGGTTAAGTATCTTGGCGAAGCCGGAAAGACTCTTGTTCAGAACGGAATGCTTGTTGAGCACGATTTGTGCCGAAGTCATATTCTTGATCTGGAAATGGCTTTAAAAGCATATAAGGAAAATCCATGCGATGAATTCCGCCTGGACATAATTGAAGCTGCGGCCGGATACGCGAATCTTCTTTCACGTCATATCGAAAAGGAAAACTCTATAGTTTACACTTTTGCAGAGCGTGTACTGAAAGAAGATGTTCTTAATGTGGTGGATTCACAGGTTCGCGGGTTTGAAGAAAATATAGATAACTCAATGAAGAGCGCAGAGTTGCTTGAAAAACTTAAACTCTGGAAGGAAAAATATCTGCGTTAGCGTTCCAAGAGCTTAAAATGATTCTTCCAGTAATCAATCAGGCCGTCGGCCTTCATTTTGCTGAGTTCGGCGGAAAGGGCAGAGCGGTCTACTTCGAGGTAATCGGCAAGCTGCTGACGATCAAAAGGAATGTCAAATTCAGCGTTAGGTGTGCCGTGCGGAACCTGGGAGGAAAGATAAGATAAAAGCCTGCCTCGGATTGTTTTTGAACTTGTATG
Organism: Treponema sp.; assembly: GCA_017424825.1. GTDB lineage: Bacteria > Spirochaetota > Spirochaetia > Treponematales > Treponemataceae > Treponema_D. Next base: position 2,528 of record JAFPKH010000204.1, read on the forward strand.
GAAAATACGGCTGGAAAGACGAAGATTCTTTTTTACGGCAACAGAAAGAAGATTCTTTGAAATTATCTGCGAAAAATAATTTTTACACTTATTGCAATCTTTTGAACATAGCGTTTCGTTTCCGGATTCAATTCTGCTGACATCCAGAAAAAGGATTTTTGAGTCCTGTGTTGCCACAACATCTACTTTCAGAGGAACCAGTGTAAGTGCATAGGTTTCTGCAAAAATCTTGCCTTCTCCAAGGCTGTCTATAATCGTTTTGTTTCCCCAGAA
>JAFPKH010000205.1:0-4750 GCA_017424825.1 Treponema sp.
TATTGTTCGTTCATGCAAATCGGTTTCCTTCCAAGTAAAAATTTTCAGGGACTCAGCATCATTTTAAACAAATGTGCGGAACGGACACACGCTGGGAGCCTGTTATAAACACGTTTTATAGGACTCGACATTTTGGCTCACCAGAATCCGTTCCGCATATATAATTTTGTTTCATGCTGAGTCCCTTTTCACATACCGGATCTTTGATATGCGGCCACTGCTTCACCCATTATCAGGATCACAGAGCCTTCCGTCACTGTCCTGAGCAGCCTGAATTCAATCCATCCGCTGATTTTTTTCTTCGGAATCATCACGTCGACCAGATCGGCGCGTTCGGCAGGGATGTCAAAAAGTGCATATTTATCACTTTCGGGATTGGACACGGTTCCGCACAGATGTACGAAAGGATCTTCCGCATCCAAAGGCATGCAAACGGCAAATTCATTGGTACGCATTATGTTCGCCACAGCCTGGTGCTCCGGGTCAGAGCTGAAAATCACCCTTGTGAGAGGCTCGTAATCCAAAGGCATTATCCATCCATAGGGCGTAAGGTTGTAATGTTTTTCTCCCTTGGTCGCAACCATGGCAGGAGACTTGATCATCTGGTACGCCTTTTTAAGATCCACCTTTTCAAAATTGATTTCATCACGGTTTTCCGCAGCTTTTAAAAGACCCATTCTATAACCTCCTCAACGTTCGTAACGGGAATGAATTTGATACCGCTTTTGACCTGCTCCGGTATTTCGTCCAGATCACGCAGGTTTGCCTTGGGGATTATTATGGTCTTTATCTTGTTGCGCTTTGCTGCTACCGTTTTTTCCCTCAATCCGCCGATGGGGAGAACCTGCCCGGTAAGGCTAAGCTCGCCCGTCATGGCAAGGTTCGGCTTTATTTTTTTACCGGAAAGAAGCGACATGAAAGTTACCGCCATGGTTATTCCGGCAGAAGGACCGTCTTTCGGAGTGGCTCCCTCAGGAATATGCAGGTGCACGGTGTTTTTTTCAAACCACTGGCTGTCCTTTATCTTGTTTTTGATTGCATATTGCTTGACCCAGTTCATTGCAATCTGCGCGCTCTCTTTCATTACGTCACCCATCTGGCCGGTAAGGAGAAGCGCACCGTTCGTGGATTCATATGAAATGCTTTCAAGAAGAAGAGTGTCCCCTCCCATGCTCGTCCATGCAAGACCGATTGCAGTGCCAGGAACAGAAGCCGTTTTTATCTGGCTTTCATCGAACACTGGTTTTCCGAGATATTCGCGTACTTCAGGAACATCCACGGTGAAGGCCTTTTTACCGATTGCGGCAGAAATCTTTTTTGCCTCTGCAGAAGAAATCTTTTCCTTTTCTTCAAGCAGCACCGCTTCCCAATCCGTTGAATCTTCCTTTTTTTCGGCATCCGGATTTTTTTCGACGGGAACTGTGGCAACCCCTTCCTTCTTTTTCAAAGGCTTCCTGCTTTCTCCGCTGATTTCTTCAAGAGTCGGATACACAGGCATAGGATTGTCCTTTTCATATTCCTCGACGGATTTTCTCACCATCTTCCTTACGATTTTGTCTATGTCCTTTTCAAAATTGCGCACTCCGGCTTCACGTGCATATTCGGTCGCGATCAGCTCAAATGCTGCCTTGGTGAATTTCACCTGGTTTTTCTTTAGCCCGTTCTTGACAAGCGTCTTCGGAAGGAGATATTTTTTCGCAATCTGGATTTTTTCCTGATCGACATAGCCCGAAAGCTCGATTATCTCTGCCCTGTCCAAAAGCGGACGCGGAATCGTATCGAGCGTGTTTGCGGTAAGGATAAAAAACACGTTGCTCACGTCAAACGGAAGGTCAAGGTATGTGTCGCGGAAATTGACGTTCTGCTCAGGATCAAGCACTTCAAGAAGAGCCGCTGAAGGATCACCCTGATGAGAAGCGTTCATTTTGTCAACTTCGTCAATCATGAAGACCGGCGACTTGGATTTTGTGATTTTAAGCCCCTCAAGAATCTGCCCCGGCATGGCTCCTATATAAGTCCGTCTGAATCCCTTGATTTTAGCCTCATCATGCTCACCGCCGACAGAAAACCTGTAGAATTTCTTGTGCATGGCAGATGCGATCGATTTTCCTATGCTCGTTTTTCCCACACCCGGAGGTCCCACCAGAATCAGAACGGATCCTTTTCCGTCATGCTTGAGCTTACGGACTGCAAGATGCTCTATTATCCTCTTTTTTACGTCTTCCATGCCGTAGTGGTCATCTTCAAGCACTTTGGAAGCCTGATCAAGGGAATAATCCTCAACCGGGCGGTCATTCCACGGAAGATTGCAGACAAGGTCAAGATATGAACGGACGCTCACGTATTCAGGGTCATGCGGATCAAGAAACTGGAATTTCTCAAGCTCCGAATCCAATGTTTCCTTGATTTCCCCGGTAAACTTGAACGAATCTATTTTTTCCTTAAAATTCCTTGAATCTTTTGTTTTTGGATCAGAATCCATGCCAAGCTCATCCTGTATGGCCTTCATCTCCTCACGCAAAAAATATGTCCTCTGGCTTTTTTCCACGCGCTCGTTAAGCTCATTCTGAATCTTGCGCTGCACCTTGAGGATTTCCTGCTCCTTTTTTATGAAAACAAGGACTTTCTGCATCCTTGCCGGAACGTCAACGGTTTCAAGGACTTCCTGCTGATCTTCTTTCTCTATGTTGAGGATTGAAGCGATAAAATCTGCCACGCGCCCCGGATGATCGAACGCAATCATGTTTGACCTAAGCTCATCGCTGAACAGGGGATTGTTCTCGCTGATTTCCTTCATCTCGCTCACAAGGGCACGGGTCAAAGCCTTCACTTCAAAGCTGCCGTCATTTTCGTCCTTCATGTATTCAACCGCGGCATACATAGGATTTGAATCGTTCAGCACTTTCCTTATCCTGAAACGGTCTACCGTGGAAACAAAAACGTTCACCCCTCCGTCCGGCATGCTGATTTTCTTTATGATTTTTGCGGCAGTTCCAACATCGTATACATCGGAAAGAGACGGCTTTTCAGTCTGATTTTTAAGCATGACTATACCGATGAACCCGGATCCTTCGGTCGCCTTTTCAATTGCGGCTGCATCCTCCTGGTTGTTTATCAATAAAGGCGTAAAAATGCCGGGAAAAATCGGCCGTCCGCTTATAGGAATTATATGAAGGGTGTTCGGAAGCTCCACTTCTGCCGGAAGCCCGAAATTATCCTTTTCCGTATCTTCTGATTTTATGTCTTTTTTATTTTTTTCTGTACCCATGTGTTCAAATATACTGTAATAATCAGAAAAAAACAAATTTTCAAGGAAAAAAAAGCCGGCGGAACGCACAAAAATACAGGAGCTTTTACCGCCTTGGTTTTGACCGCTTGTATTTTCTTCTATAACAGTGATAAAATATTTTGCATGGAGGATTTATTATGAAAAAGTTGTCCGCAAAAAGAATTTCAGCTCTCAATTTCATATACAGGGGGGGGTATAAGCTTAAAAAAGCCCTTTTCCTTCTGATTCCGGCACTATTCTTTTCATGCGAACAATTTCCTACCTGGAACGAGCCGGTGGCCGACTGGTTCGACAAATACACGAATACGGCGGCTGTGGGCAGGCACGAAATACAATGCCCGACATACACAGATTCAGAAGGCTCCACATGCATTTCAAGCGACGGCGACAAAACCGTAATCATGTATCTTAGAAATCCAAGGCACTATAATCTTGACATAGGATTTTCAGAATCAGGCGCGACATGCAGGCAGGACGAAAACGACAAGGCAGTAATCTACCTGACATATCCTGAATCATATCTAAAGGCGCACGACTCTGGAAAAGAAATCGGAGGCACGCTTACTCTCAGGGAATCAGTATCCGGGCGTGAATTCGAAAGCTACAGCTTCAACCTGAAATGCAACACTCCTCCTCCTTCACTCATGGATGCAAGCGTCCAAAGCTCCGGCGGAAAATACATAATCTGCTTCTATCTCCCGACGGACGAACTTATAAGCGAACGGCACATAGGGAACACCCATACGCTTTTTATAGACGGAAATGAAATAGCATCGGGAACGGCGGCTGAACTTGCGGCTTTATCTGCAGAAAGACCGGCTGATCTTGCTTCACTTGACGGATCCCCTGCATTTACAGGAACATCGCTTTCCGGCTACACTCCGTTCTACTGGGAAACCGGAAAAGACGTAAACGTAAACGATGACGCAACATGGATCCTGCAGCTCGCCGACAACAACGGACTTAAGAGCGCAGAAGCAACGGCAGGAACAAGAATCAAAAAACCGACGCTTGTTTTGGGCAATGACATTACCGTGGCAAAGGGAGACACAAAAAGCATTACCCCTCAAGTGACCGACTTCAACGGAACGGCGGAATATCTGGTAGAGACAGACAATTCAAGTATTGCAGAAGCAAGAGTAAACGGTGGAACCATAAGCATAAATCCGAAATCAGGCGGAACGACAAGCATGAAGGTCACGGCCATTGCAGGAGGACATGCAGCGGTCCAGACAATAAACATAACGGTTCTCGAAATTTCCATTCCAACCGGTGATGAAGTGATGATCGTAGGAGGTGATTACACGACGATTTCCCCGACGGCATTAGGATTCACTGTGCCGCCTGAATATACATGGGAATCTGACACCCCAAGCGTAGCTACCGTTGACGGAAGCGGAAAAATAACGGCAGTGAACAACGGAACCGCAAAAATAACCGTAAGCACCACTTATGGCGGAA
>JAFPKH010000206.1:0-2507 GCA_017424825.1 Treponema sp.
GACAAAAGATTTATGACCGCACTCAGCGGCTTTTTCGCAAAAGTTTTCATCAAAATCAAAAAGCTCTCCGAAACGCGCACCGGAACAAACATCCATAATCCTTGAATCATAAATAGGTCCTTCCTCCGCAAAACCATAAGGCCCGTAATCCTGAAGCTTGTGGGACAAATCTCCGCTCGCAACATAAACGACTTTCCGACCCAGCTCCTCAACAGAATCTTTTATTAGCATACCGAATTCATAATGCTTCAAAAGATTATGTCCAGAAAGCCCCGTGCGGACAAGTTTAAAATCCTTGTATTTTTTTAGGATAAACCAAAGTGGAACCATTGTTCCGTGATCAAGCTCCTTGTGTTTTTCACCGAGGGTGCCCGCCGGAAAATGCAAAGTTTTTGCCTTGCCGACCAAAAGATTTACAAGCTCCTCATCGTAGGCAACATTGAACTTGACATGTGGCGCTCCAAAATCAGAAAGCGAACCTAACGCACCAGTGCCGGGGGAAATATGAAAATAATCCGCATACATTATGCTGTGGGGACTTGAGATGATAATAGTCTCAGGACGGAGAGCCGCAATTTCTTCCGCAACTTTTTCATAAGCCCTGACAGTTTTTTCAATCTGCTTTTCACTCCCCCGCCCGACATCCGGAACAATCATCGGCGGATGCGGAACCATAAAAGCTGCAACAATCGACATGGGAACCTCCTGATTTTTACCCGACAATTTCACTTATCATTTTCCAGTCGAAACATCGTTTATAATTTTGACTTGGGAATTCACATTCCTGATTCCATGGACGGTCAAAGACCATAACCTTCAGTTCAGGAAGATGATTAAAAAATTTAAAAGCCATCGGCGAATCTTCTATTGCATAATCAAAATGCATTTTATAATAGTCGTCAAGCTCTAGAGTGAACGTGCTTCCTTTGATAAAAGCATCTCGTCCATATTTATCAAGACAGTACAAATCAACACGACCAAGTCCATGTTCATCAAGCCATTCGCGCGAAGCATCAAAAGCACTGAAAGGACGTCCGGTAATTATTTTTACATCATGGCCTTTATCAATCCAGCTGTTAATTGTTTTGACTGCCCCCGGAGTTTCATCATAAGACAAAAGCACTTCCGGTTTATGTCCTTGAATCATCAAGTATTCGTACTGATCATCGCTCAAAGAAAAAGATTCTTGCAGATTAAAGTATTTGATTTTCTCGTAAGGAATATCAAGACCGAAAATCTCATCAACCAGCTTGGAAAAATAGCGCGCCGTTTCACACAAACAATCGTCAAAATCAATGTAAATATTCATTAGATTATTATAGCATAGAATTCTATTATATTGTAAGTTGTTTTCGAGGCAGCAAGGTGCCTATCATTAAAAAATAAGATTCTACTTAAAAATCCGCTTTCTCAGTTCAAAGACCTTTTTACATTCTTCTGGGAAAACGGTCTCGTGCCTATGAATTTTTTCTTCAGGATTAAAAAGTGTCCAGGACCAGTCGTTTTTGGAATAGTCCTTGAATTGAAGTGTGTTTCCAGATACAAAAGTTTCGGCAGGACCTACAAAACGAGTCAAAGTATTTTTATAGTTTTCAATAAGTCCTGTGTACATTGTGTCAGGAGCATTGCTGGTCATTATAAGCAGAACCGAAATCGGATGAGAGTTACAACAGGGAGTTTCTACGTTATAAGTCAGATTCTGAAAAATAAGCCTTTCATACAGAGCGCGGAAAGAAGCTGTCATTTCAGAAAGATAATTTGGAGAACCGATAATGAGTCCGTCAAAGTAATTACTTTCCGCATTGAAAACATGGCGATTCTTTTTGTGCTATCCTCTACCCTACTTTCCTGCAATCACTTGTCCTGCAAATGCCAGTCCAACTCCTACAACCACGCTCAGTGCTACATAAAGAACTGCAAGCCCGATATGTCCTGTCTTAATGAGGGTCTCTGTTTCTAGGGCGAAGGTTGAAAATGTTGTAAAGCCGCCACACAAGCCTGTCTTTATAAAAAGCACTGTCTTTGGCGACAGCGAAGTGTTCTTTACAGCAAGTTCCGCAATCAGGCCGATAACAAAACAGCCCAGAAGATTTATCATCAGAGTTTTTATCGGAAAAGCAAACGGTTCTTTAAGGGATATCAGACCTATAAGATATCTGAGGCAGGCTCCGATTCCACCGCCTAAAGCCACTGCTAAACAATTCAGCATATAACCCTACTTTGCCAGCCGCATTTTAATAAAGTCCTTCATATCCTTGTAAAAATCCATTGGCGGAGGAGTAATGTTGATTTGCTTAAGCGCTTCCTGAACCAAAGGATTTTTGTAGCAGCAGACCGCATTTGACGAGGCATAAAACAATACATCCAGCTGGATTTTGTAAGCTGTATCCTGAGATGTACCCAGCATCTGTGCAAGTCTGTCACGAAACGCATAGGCCAGGTCATAATATTTCTTTTTAAAAATGGCAAGACGTTCTACCGTAACGTTTGTTTCTATCACCGGATTA
>JAFPKH010000207.1:0-7968 GCA_017424825.1 Treponema sp.
GGGATCCGTAATCTCCTTTATGATAAGCTCAATCGCTTCCTTGTGAGTCGGGCATGGAGATTCGATTTCAGTTTTCTTTCCCTTCGCCTTGTGCGTGATGCATGAACCGTCAATTCCGATTCTCTCGACCACACCGTTTGCCATAACTTCTTTGTTATCCCAATCGTAAACCTGATATTTCGCGGATGACGAGCCGCAGTTCAGTGTCAAAATCACCATTGCCATAAAAAGCCCCTAAGATAAAAAAATTGAAAAACAGATTCATTATATACCATGGCACAGGAAAGGTCAAATTGCAAGTTATGAAGAAACATGGTATAATCCACCATAATTCAAGGAGATGAAACGGATGGACGAACAGAACGACAATTTTTTGAAAAAGCCGGAGCAGCAGATTTCAAGCACGGAAAATATCCAGCCTCAGGCAAATGCAGATTCAAACAATGAACAGCACATTCATTATGAAATAAAAAAATCAGCGGACATTCCGGTATATGCTTCCCAAGTCACTAAACGCACTGTGGACGGCAAGGCCATTGCTTCCATGGTTTTGGGAATAGTCGCCCTTCTTTTGGATCTTACGTTCGTTTTGTCGCCGGTATCGGTTATACTCGGAATAGTCGGACTGGTTTTGGGAATAGTTTCAAACAAAAAGAGCCGCAGCGGATTCGCCATCGCAGGAATAGCGACATCTGCCGTAGCGATAGGCCTTGGTCTTTTGGAAGCCGCTTCATGCTTCGGTTGCTGGGCAATGTTTTCGAATGAACTCCGAAATACCGAAATGTGGATCGACGGCATGGAAGATTTCAATTTCGCACCCTTCCAACCCATGGAAAATCCGGGAGAAACTTTGATTATATAAGCACTGCATCAGGGCAAAAACAGATCTTTCCAGGTAAAAAAAAATCCCCCCGTAATCAGCGAGGGGAACATAACGGCAATTCTAAATGAACTTTTTGACTTCAACCGGTGAAATGCATTCGGTTTTGTACGCCACGACAAAAGTTCCGAACATTGCGGTAAGCATGTCAAATCCTGCCGCAAACGCACAGATTATCGGAGCTGCATCCTTTATCAAAAGATAGCCTGTTTCAAAGCTTGGTCCATAAGCCGCACACATTACGGTAATTGCAATGAACGGCCCCCCGACCGGATGATTCGGAAGTGCAAAAGAAAGAAGCAGCGCAAATCCTACGATCCACAAGCACATGAGCGGCGTTAAAGAAGTGTCCAGCAAAATATAAGAGCGGAGAATCTGTATGAAACAGACAGTCGTCACCAATGCCGCGCCGCCCCTTCCAAAAATAGAAAACAATGAATAAACGGACGCATTCACCCTTCTGCGGATTCCAAGGCTTTCTTTTCCATGCCTCATGTTCAAGCCGAGAGTCAAATTCGTGTCGCCGCTGAAAAATGCCACAAGGAAAGGACAGATCGATGCATAAAGGATTTTCCAAACCCTCTTTTCCTTGCAGATTATCGACGTGACGATCGGATAGAACAAAAATGCCACGAGCGCCAAGTCAACCGAAAGAAGGATTATCAACGGCATGAAAATCTTGAGCTTCTGGAGCATCACGAATTCTATCGTCCATTTGCAGACCACGGCAATCATTCCGACTGAGAAAACTTCCGTCAAGAAACTCATGACACGGTAGCAGACATGGCTCATAGAATCAAAGAAATTCACTCCCGGCTTACCGTACATCCTTTCGCTTGAAAAAGCACCGCCGAGCAATGCCGCAATAATAAACACGGGCAGAATATAAGCACCTTCTTTCAGAACTTCAAATCCTGAATATGGAAAAAGCTGGGTCAAAAGTGATTTGAAATCCAAGGTTGCCGTTTCCTTGACTTTTTCTATTGAAATCGGAAGGCGCGGAAGCAGTGCAATCAAAGCGGAAACAAGACCGACCACAGCAAGGAAAATCGACGTGACGGCTATAGTACCGAATGTCCAGCCCATGACTTTCAGGGTCTTTTTTTCTTCGCGCAACTTGTAAAAAGCGGTCGCAACCGAGAAAAACAGAACCGGAATCAGCATATAACGTCCGAAGCGGATTACGATATCAGAAATAAAATCCAGGACAGCCTGCCCCTGGACACTGTTTACTGGTAAAATCAAGGCGGCCACAATACCGATTATGACCCCGATAACATATTTCATCCAAAGTTTCATGCCTGGATTATACCACAAGCAAAGTATGTGGTCAAAGGTAGGCATATCAAGCGGCAGAAAACACAGACTAGATTTTTAGCTTCATTTGCCTTATTCTATAGTGGAAAAACATGGGAATTCCGTTGAAGGGAGCCTAGAAAATCATAAAAAACAGGGAAAATCTATGGAAAACATGAAATGGATCGTACTGGGCATAGCAGTTTTGATGTATGTCCTTGTAATACTAATCCAGGACAAAAAAGTTCTGTTCTCCACGGCGGCGGCACTTGCAATTATCGTCCTTGCAGCATTGTTTCCGGGAGAAATATTCAAGCTTCCGCAGGATCTTGTGGCTGCAGAAAACATGGCGCAAAACCGTCTGTTCGTATTGGAGCACTGCTTTTTGGACGGCGTTATAAACTGGAACATACTCATGATTTATCTCGGCTGCATGCTGATTGCGGCTTTGTTCATATATTCAAGGGTTCCTGCCAGAATAGCAGACGGCATCATAGAAAAATGTCCGAACACAGGCTTGGCAATGGTTGCAATCCTCGCAATGACCGGCATTATTTCAATTTTCGTTGAAAATGTCGCAACCGTTCTGGTCATGGCACCGATAGCACTTGCACTCTGCAAAAAACTGAACAAAAATCCGACGCTGTTCATGGTCGGTCTTGCAGTGATGAGCAATCTTGAGGGAACCGCAACTTTGGTCGGTGATCCGCCTTCAATGATTTTCGCAAGCTACGCAGGATACACGTTCAACGACTTTTTCGTGCACAACGGAAAGCTCTCTATTTTCTTCATCATACAAGTCGGACTTTTGGTCGGATGTGCTTTCTTCTATATTTTATTCTCAAAAACCGGGAAAAACAAAATAGAAGTCGTAAAAGAACCAATAGTTTCATGGATTCCGCCGATTCTCCTCATACTGATGATTCTCGGTCTTGCCGTAATGTCATTCATAAAAATCAGGTTTGCCTATGCAAGCGGCTGTTATGTTCTGGCTCTCGGACTGATCGGATTGATCTGGTACATGATAAAAGAAAAATCATTCAAATCGACCAAAAAGCTCATAAAGGATTTGAACTGGGAAACGATTTTCTTCCTGATCGGCATATTCATAATCATAGCCGCAATCGAATCTGTCGGCCTGCTAAATGATCTGGCAGCACTTCTTGCCGGGTTGACCAAAGGCTCCAAATTCATAGGATTCCTGCTCGTGCTTGCGGTTTCAATAGTAATCAGCGGATTCGTGGACAACGTTCCGTACATCATAGCAATGCTTCCGGTTGCAGATGCAATGGCTTCATCAATGGGCGTAAACGGAGAGCTTTATATGTTCGCGCTTTTGATCGGCAGCTGTCTCGGCGGAAACCTGACCCCATACGGCGCAAGCGCAAATATAGTTGCCATGGGAATCGTAAAAAAAGAAGGCTACCCGATGAATTTCGGGAAATGGCTTAAAGTCGGAGTTCCGTTCACATTGCTTACTACGGCGGCGGCATCTGCAATCCTCTGGCTGCTCTGGGCATAAAAACAACAGAAAAAGGATACGTTTATGGAAGACGAAAAGAAAACAAACGAAATTGCACCCGTTGAATCACAGATTCAAAAAACAGATGACGGCGAAAACAATGACAACACCATGACCGTTGCAGTAGCATCGCTCATTTTCGGAATCCTCTCATGTGCAGGAAACGCCGCTTGGGGATGGGGTTCAATGGTCTGCCTGCTTTTAGGAACTGTCGGCATACTCATGGGAATCAGCGCAAACAAAAAAAGAACGACCACACCCGGAGTCCTCGGAGTGATTTTTTCTCTTATCGGTCTTTTGATTTCAGGTCTTGGAACCGCCTGCATGATTTGTGCAACGACGGGAATCGGAGCCATCGTCTCTTGTGCTGCGTGCGGAATCATAAAGTGCGTCCGCTAGGAAAACGATGCATCCGGTCATAAACATTTTGGGCAGGTCAGTGCCAAGCTACTCCCTCTGCATTATCGCTGGAATAGCCGCCGCATGTCCTGCCTTGATTTTTTCCGCAAAAAAATTCAACGTAAAAATAGAAGATTCCATCTACTCGTTCATCTACGCTTTCATCGGTCTTGTAATCGGTGCAAAACTTTTTTTTCTTCTATTAAATATAAAATCGATTCCCCAAATAGTCAGCGAACATGGGATACAAATCTTGCTGTCGGGCGGCTTTGTCATATACGGCGGCCTTGCAGGAGCTTTTTTAGGAACATACATTTATTGCCGCCAATTCCATATTTTTCCCCGGAAGATTTTTTCACTGCTCATCACATTTACGCCGCTGATCCAGTGCTTCGGCAGATTCGGTTGTCTTTTCGCCGGTTGCTGCTATGGTCTCCCATATTCCGGAAGATTTTCAATCAACATAAACGGAATCGAAAGATTTCCCATACAAATCATAAGCGCCGCCCTTGATTTGATTTTGTTTTTGATTTTATTTTTCAGGATGATTGCCTTGAAAAAAAGATTCCTCCAGTTTGAAATCTACCTGATTCTATATTCCCTCGGCAGATTTTGCATAGAATTTTTCCGTGCAGATTCAGAACGCGGATTTTTCGGCCCCCTCTCGACCTCCCAATGGATAAGCATAGTGTTTTTTGCTCTAGGAATACTGCTGATGATAAAAATACCAAACAGAGAGATTGAGTAAATTGTTGCCTGCCATGGTTGCATCCTTTTCAAAAACTTGACATTCAGTCTTTTTATGGTAAGATAAAAATATGAACAAGCGTTTGGGCTTATAATTTATGGGAGGGAAACATGAAGAAATTATTATTTGCTGTGATTTTGGCAATTGCTTCATCGACCTGTATTTTTGCAGGCGGTGCTCCAGAAGATATTGTAAAGGTCGTAGAAAACTTTTGCAAGCATGGGCTTTATATAAAGGCAATTTATAAGAACGGAGATGTAAAAATTCATACGGCAAATCAAAACGGACATGGAAATGGCTGGTTTGATATAGACAGTAAAAAGATAACCTTAAAACCAACGGCAGGATTTACTTCGCTGATAAAGGATGACGAATTCCGTTATGACAAGTGGGATATAAAATCTGACGAAGACGGAAATATCATACTCACTGAAAAATAAGTTTTTTTCATTTGAAGCAAGACATTATTACCCCTGTATGGAAAATTCTATTTCAAAACAGGGGTAATTGAAATATGGCACTTGCAATATTATGCGTACAGAATAAAATCCCTATAAAAACTTAAAAAATTTCCCCAAAAATTCTTATTTTGACAAAATTTCGATTTTTGTCATCTTGACCAAAAAATATCTAATTGCTACAATTTTCACATTCGAACTTACCATAATTCCAGAGGTGTCAAATGACAAAGGATTACAATCTTGAGAAACAGCATGCAAAAGGAAAGCTTCATGCTATCGAAAGAATCAATGCGTTGTGCGATAAAGACTCATTTTTTGAAATTTATTCCGCAGCCCGTCACAACTGTACAAGCTTCGGCATGGACAAAAAGGACATCCCTTACGACGGTGTCATTACAGGCTTTGGAAAAATCAACGGCAAAAAAGTCGCCGTATATGCACAGGATTTTACGGTTCAGGGTGGAAGCCTTGGAAAGGTTCACGGTGAAAAAATCGCAGAGCTTACAAAAAAAGCAATAGAAGCCAGATGCCCGATCATCGGTCTCAATGATTCAGGTGGAGCGCGCATTCAGGAAGGTGTCGATGCACTTTGCGGATACGGAAATATTTTTTATGAAAACGTGCAGGCATCCGGTGTCATTCCGCAGATTTCAATAGTTGCAGGACCATGTGCCGGCGGCGCAGTTTATTCTCCGGGACTCACAGATTTCATCTTCACAATCGACAAGATTTCCGAAATGTTCATAACCGGTCCGAAAGTCGTAAAGCAGGTCATGTTCATGGACATCACCAGCGAAGATTTGGGAGGAGCCGCAATTCACTCACAGAAATCAGGCGTTGCACATTACCGCTGTGAAAATGAAAACGAATGTTATGAAAAGGTCCGCAAGCTTTTGGATTACATCCCGCACTACTACGGCGAGCAGCTTGAAGCAAACGAAAAATTCAAGTTCGATGCAAAAAAGAAAGCAAGGGAAATTCAGGAAGTCATCCCGGAAGAAAGCAAAAAGCCATACGATATCCGCAGCGTAATCAATTGCGTCGTCGATGATGATTCGTTCTTTGAAGTCATGGCTGAGTTTGCCGGTAATGCCGTCGTCGGATTTGCAAAGATTGAAGGAAAAACCGTCGGTATCGTTTCAAACAACCCGGGTTATTTCGGTGGACTCTTAAACTGCGATGCTTCCGATAAGATTGCACGTTTCGTCCGCTACTGCGACTGTTTCAACATTCCGCTCCTTACTTTCGTTGACGTTCCGGGATATCTCCCAGGTCCAGAGGAAGAGCAGAAGGGAATCATCCGCCACGGAGCAAAAGTCCTTTACGCATATTCAGAAGCAACCGTTCCGAAGATTACGGTAATCACTCGCAAGGCATACGGCGGTGCATACATCGCAATGTGTTCAAAGCATCTGGGTGCTGATTTTGTATATGCCTGGCCAAAGACGGAAATTGCCGTCATGGGTGCAGAAGGTGCTCTTGGAATCCTTTATGCAAAGGAAATGAAGGATCCGACTCAGGCAGCCCTTGTCGCACAGAAGTCTCAGGAATACAAGGAAACAGTCATGACTCCTGATGTTGCGGCAAAGAGAGATTACATCAGTGAAATAATCAATCCTGAAGATACGCGCGAACGTGTGGCCCGCTCACTGGAATTCCTTGAAGGAAAATCACAGAGCAACATTCCTCTCAGAAAGCACGGAAACATTCCACTGTAATTTTTCAGTAGGCAAGTTAAAAAAAGGACCCTAACCTTAACAAAGCCGGGGTCCTTATTTTTTTTACGGATGCTGAAAACCAAATGCATCGATGAAGAGGGGCGTGATATCACCCCCCTCCGCACGAAATGGAGACTATTCCTCAAACGTGTAGCGACAGCCGATAAACCTGTCTTCATTCGTCGCAAGATTATGCTCGTAGAACTTGCGTACAACCAGATTGTTCGGATAATCCTTTAACTCATCCGGAACTGGAGTATTTGCAATAAAATCTGCAACTTCCTTATCCGAGTTTTCCACGTTCAGACCATACACAGGATTTTTCGTCCATGTGATTTTTCCATCGGAATACTCAACGTCCATATAATAATTGGCACCGAAAACATTTTCCTCGCTTACGGCATCGTAAACGTCAATCCATCTTCCAGTAACCGAAGTTCCAGAGTCAGACAAAACATATTTCAAGTCGGGACTTGGCTTTGTCCATCCCGTCACGACCAGAACATCTCCGACAGAAGAAAAACGTTCGACCGATTTTTCTGACGGATTGAATATGAATGTACCGACCGGATCGCAATAATTGAATCCCTCGTCCCAAGGTCCCCATGTGAACGAATAGAAATCTGCCACAGACTGAACGTCAACATCATGCCTTGTGATTTTTTTTGCACCGTCCTTTATGGCAACGGTAATTCTGTTGTTATCCTTGATAGATTCAGACTCAAAGGAAATGCCGTTTGGAGAAAGGCTTTTCCCGGCATCAATTTCAGAAGAGAAAACCCAATATGCATAAAGCAGGAATTCTTTTTCCGGAAATACCTGTACCCAGTATCCTTTCTTGCCATCTACAACAGACTCCGCACGATCAAGTCCGGCAACATAAACGACATCACCCTTGTTCAGTTTTTGCTCACCGCAAGATGAATTCTCCTTTGGATGATAAC
>JAFPKH010000208.1:0-4454 GCA_017424825.1 Treponema sp.
ATTAACACGGCAAGCGTTATTCAGCCTTTCCGAATCATAACACCTACTGCATAAAACCAACGCCATCTTCAATTGTAACACAAAATTTAAAATTTTATCTATATGAAATCTCCAAAAACTAAAATTTTTCAAGATTCCATATAATATCGGCCAAAAAGTATAACTATATAGAAGAAATTTGCAATTAAAAAAAAACATTGCATTATTTTAAAAAGCGTGCAAGAATTCAGGTAAGGATGAAGAGAAGCATATTCCTTGCGGCATTTTTAATATTGATTGGGTTCCATGCGTTTTCAGACACGGAAGGCAACGCTAAGTCTTGGGCGGAATGTAACCTAAGCTGCTCATTCACAGTAAATGCGGGCGGTCAGTCTTCCATGGTGAAAGAATTCGTGTATTATGGAAACGGTGACGTGATGAGCCGTCTTGACTGGAACTCCTGGTTCTCACCCTGCATTGCTCTCGGCGGAAGTCTGGGCATAATGCACATCGTCCTTGATGCCGGCCTTCTTACTGTCATCCCGATAAAAAGCGGTGCAATGGAAGACTGGGATTATCTGAAAAGCGACCGCAGCCTTGCAACGAATTTCAGCAGAAGCGAGCTTATAATGAACAAGCACTATGAGCTTGAGGCCAAGGTCGGATATGAGTTTCTGCCCGGAGATTTCAGAATCGTTCCGCAGATCGGATTCCGCTATTACAACCAGAAAATGGAGGCAAGCGGCGGATATCTTCAATACGGGAGCCTTGATAACTCGAACGGCGGTTACTGGTCCCAGGATTTAAAAAAATATCCTCTTACGGGAACTGTCATCACTTATGAGCAGCAGTTTCTCATGCCCTTTGTTTCGCTTGGTGCGGAATACAGATTTCTGCAGGATTGGCACATAAAGCTTTCCGGCAGATGGTATCCCTACGTCAAATGCGATTCAATCGACATGCACAATGAGAGAGCCACGCAGTTCAACGATTTTATGACCGGAGGAAACGGTTTTATGATCGGGACGGAAGTGCAATGGAGGAAATGGGCGGTTTCGTTTTGCTACGAATGGGTCAAATGCAGCACAGGCACCACTACGCAGCGCAACTTCGGACACGAAACATACCTTTCAGCCTCACCTTCGACACCCGGAACTGAATCATCTTCTTTCACCTTTATGGTGACCTATTTCATAAAGTAAAAAATCATTCCATGGAGGTCTTCAATGACTTTTTTTAAAAGAAGAGGAGCTGTTATGCTCTTCTCCCTGCTGGCCATTGCGGCTGTTTTTATCTCTTGCGGCGGCAGTAGGGCGTATCATGTCGGCGACATCATAATGAGCGACGGAAACGTTTTTTCAAAGGACGGATATGCATCATACAAAGGGAATGCAAAACCTGTAGCGGTCATATTCAGCGTCACCGGGGCAGATTCAGAGCGGTCAGACCGTGTTCTCGGCATATCGCTTGAAGATGCCGGCACAGATCTCATGCTTGCAAGCGTAGAACTGAAAACCGTACTTTCAGAAAACTCAGCTTTTCAGGCAGCGCTCGTCAGGAACCAGGTATACTATGACGAACTGGACGCATTCGACAATGAAGGATTCACCGGAAATCTTGACGGAAGGAAAATCACATACAACTTCTCCGCTGAAGATTTGAAATTTATAGAAGCAAACAAACATCTCCTGCCTGCGTACAATGCGGCGGTATCCTATGGTGAAGGAAAAGATCTGGGCATTTACAAGAGCGGATGGTATTTTCCAAGTACGGCGGAACTCTTCGAACTGTATCAGAACATGGATTCCGTAAACGAATCTATAGCGGCGGCCGGCGGCTCTTTGATTTCAAAAACAAAATACTGGACGTCATCATGCGCATACAAAGACGGAAGCAAAAACTACAGCATCGATTTTTCCACTGGAAAGCTCTCGGAAGATTCAAGGCAGGAATCATATTCTTCAAGGGCAGTCTACTGTTTCCATGAAAAAGAAAAAAAGCGCGGCGGAAAAAACTATATTCTCGGAGACATAGTGATGGACGACGGAACCGTTCTTTCTCCTATACAGCTTGACGGATACAAGGGAAGCGCAAAGCCTATGGCAGTAATATTTTCTGTCAGGGGAGGTCACTTTGAGGAATCTGACCGTGTGCTCGGAGTAGGACTTAAAGCGTCGGAGCCTCTGCAATTTGCCCCGGAAGGAACGGCCGGTCATGACGAGAACATCATGGCAAACCAGAGCATGCTTGTCTCACAGGAATACAGCATAAAAAAAGGATTTTACGATAACGGCGGATTCTTGGGGCTTATGGACGGAAGGAAGACATGGAGCAACGTTGCACTTTACGACAAAAACGCAAAGAATTCATCAGCTGATTATCCTGCATTCGATTACGCCGTCAACTACGGAAAAAACAACGGATTTGAAAAATTCACCGACGGATGGTATCTGCCGACAGCTTCAGAAGCATTCGAGCTTGCAGAGTACATACACATAGTAAACTTTTCCATAGAAAAATGCGGCGGAAAAGCCCTTGACGAAACCGTGTGGACATCATCGCAGAACTATTCCATGAAAGACGGACAATATCTGGTTGGAATGGACGACGGAAAAGTTGAGAGCGGATTCAAGGACGCATCCTACAATGCCTATGCGGTCTACTGCTTTGAGTAGTACGGATGATTCAGGCTTTGACACAAGGAGAACGGTATGAAAATACACAGAATGATAATATACGGTGCGTCTGTTTTTGCGGCGCTTGTTTTGACGGCAGGATGTTCAATGCAGCTTGACTCAGCCAATGCAGATTCATCATCCGCAATAAAAGACATACGCGCATTGATGAACCGCAACGACGTTGAGAAAATGACATTCATGGGCGGCTCTGTACTCTACAGTCCGAAAGATGCAAACGCAAACCAGCTTTCCTCAGGAGTGGTCGTAGGAACCAGAATCGGCAGGGTAGATAAAATAGACTTGGGTTCAGGACA
Organism: Treponema sp.; assembly: GCA_017424825.1. GTDB lineage: Bacteria > Spirochaetota > Spirochaetia > Treponematales > Treponemataceae > Treponema_D. Next base: position 2,972 of record JAFPKH010000208.1, read on the forward strand.
GTACACCTACCGCAACTCAAAGACAGACTACGAGCTTGGATACATATTGATTGACAAAATCTCAAAGGAATCAGTATCCTTCACATATTTCAGGTTCCCGGAATCAGGAAGTCCTGGTGCAATACAGGCAGGAAATTTCATGCTCAACGCCGGGGAATCAGCAGACATAAGCGGCGACGGAAAACCGGACATCAAGTATACAAAACCCGATGCCGGACGCAAGGGAGTGAAGGACAACATGTGGCTCACATTCCTTTGCGACATGAAAGTTTCGGACACGGCGGCAATGTTCTCTATCGTTCCGATGCAATATGCACGCAGCGTATATCCGAACGGATTGCTCGGAATAAACTCATACGGTCAGTACGTCATCAACAAATATGACGTGGGAACTTCCAACCGTGCTGCTGTTTCGGCAATCTCATACGGCGACTATGTTTTTGACACTGAGCTGAACACAATCTCACGCTATGTCGGAGAAGAAAGGAACGGACGCAACGCAAGGGCAATCAATGACGGGGATCTTGATGCACTGGAGCAGATTTCCTCCGATTCAAAACCTGAAGATTTCGAATTCAACGCAAACGAATTTCTGGATGAATTCGACATCAAAAAGCTTCTTTCACTCATGCCGCAAGATATAGTTACGGAAAACTATTCTTCACGCAGCATTGCAGACAACGTGGCATACCTGAACAGGCTTATCAGGGATCCTTCGTTCATAACAAAGCTTACGGCGGCAAATCCAGGTTCAGTCGCAGATGAAATCAACGCCCAGCTTGCGGTTCCAATTACGGAAGATACGGAGCGGATCATTTTCAACAGGCACTCACTCGCGCTTTTCTATCCAGAAAATTGTCCTGAAGTGAACATGATGTCCTCAACATTGGGCAGCATCCTTCCATGGTTCTACGTTGATTTCGGCCAGATTGCGGATGATTACGAAGAAGAAGAAAGCGATGAAAGAAGCCTGACCAAAGCGGCACGGAAGAACGGCGGTAAAAAATCAACGTCATTCGAAAAAGAAATGGAAAAGTACGTTGCAGAGGCAACAGAAAAATACAAGGATGACCACGGCAAAATGGTCGAAGAATACATTGAATACGAGATAAAGAAAGATGCCATCGAAAAATATTTCTCAACGCTCAAGAGCTACAACTTTGCTCCTTTGTTCGCCACGCTTACCAACCAGAAATGGCTGAAGGACATAGTGAAGGGTGCAAACGGCGACATAAGCATCGGCGTTGCAGGAGGAATCAGCTTTGCAAATGCGAATCCGAGCGTTCAGCTGAAACTTGGGCTTCTCCTGAAATTCGAGCTTAAAAACAACATCGGAGTCAACGTTGCCGCCACATCCATTTTTGCAGGCACTGCTCCTGAGGAAAAAGACATCAAGGACGTGACCGCAGAATTCAACAAAAAATTCCCGGATCAAAACTACACGGCAGAGGAAATCCAGGATTACATGGACATCATGAAAAAT
>JAFPKH010000209.1:0-3296 GCA_017424825.1 Treponema sp.
AAATTCTGGCATGAGCGGAACTCGCTTTTTTTTGCAGATTACATCGATACCCTCCAGGACCCGGATGGAAACGAAAAGAACCTGGATTTGACTTACGCCGTTAGGGACGGACTTATCTGCCACTGCGGAGAGATTGACCAGCAGGGAATCAAACCACGGCACGAGGCGGTCGGTCTTTACAATATCAAGAGACCCGGAATCACGGAACCTTTCACATGGGAAGGATGCGTCGTAAAGGTCAGCGACAAGATTGCCTTTCTGGGACGTGACCTTGAGGATGCCGGGCGGTATGGCATAATCGATGAGACGGCGACAAAGCAGCTCAGGGAAATTGTTGCTGGAACTTTGGGATTTGACGGAAAAAAGAATTCAAACCACGTTACAAGCGCAGGAATTTTCAGAAGCGGAAAAGAGGTGAACACGACAACCCTGATCAACGACCTGATTGTTGACCTTTGCGAGCAGAGCACTCCCGATGCCGGACTTTTTTTCAGCGACGCATATTTCAATTTCATAAGGGAGCTAAAAAAATTTTCGTTCGCCACAATCTACAACAACTGGCGGCTGGTGGAATTCCAGAAATACGCACAGACTGTAATCGGAACAATCTACGACACACTGATGAGGTCGCAGATTTATGTGAAAAACCGCACCGTGCATCATTTTCTTGATTTTGCCCCGAAACTTTGCGGCACGTTCATCGACTGGCTCACAAAATACACGGCATACGACAAAAAAATGAAAGCCGCCCTGCACTATCAGACAAGAGAAATCTTCGACATCGAAAACGAGGAGAGCTACCAGAAATGCGTGATTGAATACATCAGCGGAATGACCGACCAGTTCACGCTCTCGGTTTTTGAGGAGATTGTTTCGTTCTAGCTGATTCATCAAATGCAGGTGAAAAATTGTGAGTTCGGCTCTGTATTTTTTTTGCAGAAAAACCATCTGACAATTACCTATGAAAACAAGCCGCCCGACCATGCTTTTCCGTCAATAATCTCAAAAAGGTGTATATTTTAATCAGAATTAAAGTCAAAAAGGTGTATATTTTCGTTGCCAATAATCTCAAAAAGGTGTATATTTTAATTAACTTTAAAGTCAAAAAGGTGTAAAACATGTACCGAAAGACATATAAAGAGCTTTTGCAATGGAAAAACGAGGCCAAAGGAAAATGCGCCATCATGATTGACGGTGCGCGGCGAGTCGGTAAAAGCTACATTGCAGAAGAATTTGCAAAAAACGAATACGAATCATATATCCTCATTGATTTTTTTACGGCTCCGGACGAAATCAAAGAGCTTTTTGAAAAATACCTTTCTGATTTGGACACGCTTTTTATGCGCATTTCCGCCTATTATTCTGTAAAGCTGCATGAACGCAACACGCTTTTCATTTTTGATGAAGTGCAGTTTTTTCCGCGTGCCAGAGCTGCAATAAAATATCTTGTCGCAGACGGACGCTATGATTTCATCGAAACAGGCTCCCTTCTTTCAATCAAAAAAAACACGCAGGACATTCTGATTCCGTCGGAGGAACGGCACTTGCGGATGAATCCCATGGATTTTGAAGAGTTTCTGCTTGCAAGCGGAAATGAGACAATGGTCCCGCTGATAAAAGACTGCTTTGAAAAAAAAACATCCATGGGGCAGGCCCTGCATAGAAAAGCAATGGATTTATTCCGGCTTTATCTGATTGTCGGTGGAATGCCTCAGGCCGTAAAAGAATATGCGGAATCAAAAAATTTCGAAAAGGTAGATTTGATTAAGCGTGAAATTCTGGAACTTTACCGAAACGACATTCAGAAACACGCAAAAGGCTCTGAACTGAAAGCAGAAGCAATTTTTGACGAAATACCGGCACAGCTTTCAAAGCATGAAAAAAAATTCAAGCTCGCCTCATTAAAAAAAGATGCAAGGATGCGTGATTACGATGATGCCTTCATGTGGCTGAAAGATTCCCGCATCGTTAACATCTGCTACAACGCGGACGAACCGAATATCGCACTGAAGATGAACATGACCCGCACCACCCTGAAATGCTACATGGCGGACACGGGACTTTTAATCAGCCATGCATTTGATGAAAACGGTCTTGTCAGTGAAGAGATTTACAAGAAGCTCCTTTTCGGTAAGCTCGAAGTAAACGAGGGAATGATTTTTGAAAACATCGTTGCCCAAATGCTCACCGCAAACGGACACAAACTATACTTTTATTCACAGTCCGACAACGAAGATTCAGCATCCAGGATGGAAGTTGACTTTTTGATTACAAAAAATAAAGTTACCTCCCGCCACAACATCCAGGCAATCGAAGTAAAGTCAACGCAAAGATACACGCTTTCTTCGCTCAACAAGTTCAGGACAAAATACTCGGAATATGCCGGAAGCTGCTATGTCCTTCACACTTCCGATTTTAAGGAAGACAACGGCATAATCTATCTTCCGGTCTATTTTGCCGCCCTTTTGTGAGTTCGACACTCTATCCTATTGTTGCAGAATGGAGTAAAATGGAAACATGAGCCGCAGTAAGATTTTATTTATGGCAATTATTTTTCTCCTGATTGCTCCGTTTTCTTTTTCGCTGGAGTACGACCCTGCCCTGCATTTGGAAGCGTGGGAAAAGCAGAAGGAAGCCTTCAAGGAGTCACATGTATTCAGCTGCGCAGCAAACGAAGACAATTCGCTTTTCATGTTGCTGACCAATTACGATCATCACGGCTGGAGGTCAAGGGTCTGGGCGTTTATCGTCGGAGAATACAACAAGGACAACAGCATTCATCTTGTGTGGGAAAAAGGCCTTGCAGGAGGAGACATTCGGAGTCTGGTTTTCAGTCCGTACTCAAAGAAGTTTTATTTTACCGCATCATGGGAAAATCCCGAAGATCCTGAACCAAATTCAGCAGGATTATATGCGGCATCACAAACAGGAAGAGACACGAATCCCGTCAACCTGTATCATCAGCACCTTGACAGCGGCATCTCCATTCTTGCCGTGAACAAAACAGGCGTGTGGATGCTTCTGGATGTCTACGATCATGAAAACGACATAAAATGGCCGAAGAGCGTCATATATCAGATTGAAGACACAAAGGGCGCGTATTATTGCATGGAAAAAAAATCCGTAGAAGACGCAAGCTTCCATTCATTCTGGAAATGGGAAAACCCGAGCAAAAGAATCAAGGACAAATCAATCGTCCATGAATACGAGCAGAATTTCCGATGGACCGACTACACGCTTTTGATTTGCGATCAGGATGAAAAATCATGGTGGGTATACGACTGCACAGCAGACAA
>JAFPKH010000210.1:0-7508 GCA_017424825.1 Treponema sp.
GGCAATGATGTCGATGTAACACTGACTAGCGGCGGTACGACATGTGTTTATAAGTACAGAAAGGCTTAATAGAATTTTGTTCTGTTAAAAAATGCAATGGGGCTGTCCAATAGTTCTGAATGACAGAGCTTTTTGGGCGGCTCCGTTTTTTTATTTCACGGTCTCTTTTTATTTCAGAACGTTTGCACTCCGAATTCTTCTGCCAAAAATAAAATTTTCTGCGCCCAGTTGGTGTGGGTTTTATATTCATTCATGCGCTCTTTTGATTTGGAGCCTAGCACATAATCATCGGTTTTGCAGTTCCAGTTCAAAATGGATTTTGCGTCCTCATAATCTGATTTGCAGACTTTATAAGCTTCATTGACAACGGCAATCTGGTTTGGATGGATTACTGTCTTTCCGGTAAATCCGCACAATTGATCGTCTTTTATTTCCTGGATCAAGCCTGTTTCCCAATTGCTGCCTGAATAATATTCCCAGACCGGGCCTGAAATAACATAATCTGTCCCATAAACGGTGACAATATCTGAAAATATATCCGAAATCGGTTTGATTCTGTGGATTGATTCGTCTGAATGTCTTCTGAAACCGAAATTGTGGCATAAATCGTTGCCGCCTACGCGGATGTTAAGAACCAAATCTTCAATCTGGGACAATTTTTCTTTCAAAGTGTACAGAGTTCCGAATCTGGTGCGTAAATCAATTATGGAAGAGCTTTCGTAAATCGGCATCAAAAACACTTTTTTTAGGCTGTTTTCATTTATTCTGGAAACAGCCTGTATATAATCATCCGAATTGTCTATTGAAAACTTTGGGACGATAAATCCGGTTATCAGCTCCTTTTCATCATCAAAACTGGAATACAATTTTGATATCTGCCCGTGATTTCTGACCCTGATAAATATTTTCGGGATATAAAACTGCCGCTCGGACAAAGCTTTGTATATCTGCTTTACGGAATTTATCAACTGATGCTCGGCTTCTTCAACAAAATTGTCGTTTATTGAGTCTTCAAGGCACAGTGCCAGAGAGTATTTTTTACCGAATTTTTCATTTATAATTGATTCAGACAAGCTCTGTTTGTTTGCCGGGCAATAAAGAAGCGCACCTACGCTGTAATAAATTTTCTCATTTTTCATTATTGCAGTATAACATAAAAAGCGGAATTTGTCAGGAAGCCCTGTCTCCGTGCTTGCTTTATTATAAAACTATGTTAAAATACAATAAAGGTAGGAGTTTTTTTTGGGGATGGATAAAATAAAAAAAGTAAGCTTGTCCTTCAATGCACCCGTGGTTCTTATATTCACGATTCTTTGCTTTATCGCACTTGTTCTTAGCCTGATTACGGCCGGCAGAACGAACGTCATGTTTTTCAGCGTTTACCACTCGTCTTTTGCAAATCCGCTTACTTATTTGCGCATGTTTACTCATGTATTGGGGCATGCTGATTGGAACCATTTCTTCGGCAACATAACCATGCTTTTGGTTGTCGGCCCGCTGCTTGAAGAAAAATACGGCTCATTGAACGTTCTGTTCGTGATATTGGCTACGGCACTCGTTACCGGACTCGTAAATTTCTTTTTCTTTCCTACGGTAAGACTGCTGGGTGCAAGCGGAGTTGTGTTTGCATTCATACTTTTGTCATCTTTTACATCCATGAAAGACGGAAAAATACCGCTCACTTTCATTCTTGTTGCGGTGATATACATCGGGCAGCAGGTTTATTCTGCGTTCTTTGTCAAAGACAATATTTCCAACATGGCTCATTTGGTGGGCGGAGCAGTGGGTTCTGTCCTGGGCTTTGTTCTTAACAGGCATAAAATGCATAAAAATACTTATTAAAAAACAGGAAAAATAAATGTTTACTCATGTAACGGCATTCAGCTTTGATGATTTCTTCTCTAATTTGACGCAAAGAGGCGATAAGCATGTATATTTTTATCGTGTGAATGACTATGCAGAAACCGTAAAAAATTTGATAACGAAATTCTATGAGCAGGCCAAGCAAAATGGCGTCGTAATTGAAGGCGGACTCCCGGCACCTGACCAAAAGAATCTTTCATATTATAAAGAGATTATGGGAAATGATTTCAAGCCCACGATTGCTTTTATGGATGCAGGCCTTAAAAAGTGGATTCCAAGAATGAACGACCTGCAGCGGCATGATATCGCCATGTCACTTCTTGCGACTTTTCAGGACATGCTTAGAGCCGGTAAAAATGAAAGCATTATAAAAAACACATACATCAAATTCCTTTGCTGGCTTTATTATAAGTTTGAAAGAATAATGGGGCAGCTTGGTAATAACGATCTTCCGAAAATCATCTATGAAGGAAATATTACCAATCATGAACTGCTTTTGCTTTCGATTCTTTCCAAGGCAGGTTGTGATATCCTTCTGCTGCAGTATAAAGGAGATGCCGGATATTTAAAATTGGATCCGCAATCCGAATTGTCCACGCCGCTCATGATTTCTGGTGGTCAGCCGTTCCCTGCTGATTTCAATCTGGAAAAACTAAGGACGGATGCTCAAAAGGAAAAAACGAACGCACGTTTATATGGTGCACCGCCAAGCCTGATTATTTGCACGAATGCATGGATTGAACGGCAGCGCGGATTGGAAATCATAAAAGAACCGACATTAATGCGCGGCAAAGAAGAAAAATTCGTTTACAATGCATTTGTCCGCATCAACGGAGCTGAAGACAAATACATTTATACAGACCAGTTGTACAGGATGCAGCAAGATTTGAAAAATTCCAAGCGTCATCTGGTTATCGTAAATGACAAGATTCCGAATCCAACGCCGGAAGAAATCAGCGGAATCAGGCGCGGTAATTATGCCAACACCGAACAGCTGATTTTGAATATCTCCCAGAACATCGTGTACGGAAATAATAACGAGCTTCAAAAATTGATGAGAAAGGCGTTTGTAGATGTCATTCTTGAAGAATCAAAGAAAGAAAATTCAAACGTCAACAAGCTTTCGAGCAAGGCAGTTTATCTTTTGTGCTGGCTTAAAAGATATGCGCAGGAGCTTTTTTCAAACTGGAAGCAGCCGGAAGTGGGTGTGTTCATTTATTTCGGAGGCTGTAAAAATGAAAATGAATCGGCATTCCTTAAGCTGCTTGCAAAGATTCCGGTGGACGTACTGATTCTGTGCCCTAATCTGAACAAAAAATGCTGTCTTTCTGATGATTTATTATATGAAGAAAACAACAAGGAATCCCTGAATCTCGAAAAATATCCTGAAGATTCATCCATGGTACGCATGGGAACCGTTGCATCCCACGCCGAACGGGAAATGATGGATATGATGAGCCGTGATTCAAACGGTCTTTATAAAGCCAATCAGTTTGCAAAGGCCAATTCCATATCGCTGCAGACAATGTATGAAGAAATTGAAAGCATGTGGGATATTACCGTGAATTTCAGGCAGTTTTTCAGGATTGAAAACAACACCGTCGACATTCCCGTGGTTTTTGCAAAAATATCCGGCGTAAAAGACGGAAGGGTAAATGCTTACTGGGATTCAATCCGTGCGCTGAGAACCGAAAACACCCTTATGATCACGCAGATTCCGTATATTGCTTCTGGAACTCCGAATAAGTTCAAGGGATTGGCATCGGAGTTTTATAGAAACGGAAAATTGCAGAAACAAAAAATAAAGAATCATCCGGATTTTCCGTATGCGATTTTAAGGGAAGAAATGCAGGATCATATCCTTGATAAAATCGAAATGATCATAAGCAACAAGCTTGTGAAAGGCATAGGTGAGAACGGTACTGAATATACGGTCATCGGCTGGTGCTTGAATTTGCCGAAAGAAATCGTGCGGATGATTCAAAGCTTTGATTTTACAAAAAAGAACCCAAAGCTTATATTCGTAAACACAACTGATAAAATCCTTTCGCTTGAAGATTCGATCATCACAGCGTTATTGAATTTAATCGGCTTTGATATTTTGTTCTTTGTTCCTACAGGATATCAATGTGTGGAAAAATATTTTACAAAGAAATTAATGGAAGAACATCAGATCGGAGAGTATCAATATGATTTGACGGTTCCAGATTTGAGTGGTCCTCCTATTAATAAAGCAGGTAATTCGTTACTTGGAAAACTTTTTGGAAGAGGTAGATAAGATGGATGGTGATATGATTAATTCTCAGATGACTGATGACCCGAATGCAAACGGCCAGATGGCGGGCGGTCAGGACATGAATCAGATGAACGGTCAGATGATGAACGGCGGCATGATGCAGAACCCAATGAACGGCCAGATGATGAACGGCGGTATGATGGGAAATCCAATGAACGGCCAGATGATGAACGGCGGCATGATGGGAAATCCAATGAACGGCCAGATGATGAACGGCGGCATGATGCAGAACCAGATGAACGGACAAATGATGAACAACGGCATGATGGGTAACCCGATGGGCGGACAAATGATGAACAACGGGATGATGGGTAACCCGATGAACGGTCAGATGATGAACAACGGCATGGTGCAGAATCAGATGGGCGGCCAGATGATGAATACAGCGGTGATGCAGAATCCGATGAACGGTCAGATGATGAACAACGGCATGATGCAGAATCAGATGGGCGGTCAAATGATGAACGGCGGCATGATGAACAATCAGATGGTTGCTTATGGTCAGCCGGAAACAGCACCGGCAGTATTTGACCAGAACGCTTTGCTTGCGAAAATGGAAAAAGAAATGGTCAACTCATCTGAAGTTCAGACCATGGTTCAGTCCATCGACCTGAGCAACTTTGATGCAATCCAGATGTTCGGTAAGGAAGCAATGGAAGAAATGTCCAGGGTTTCTGATGCGGTAGTGCAGGACCAGACGCGCGCGATGCTTCTTGAAGGCAAGACAACGAATCTTCTTGCAATATTCAGCAAGCTTTTCTCACAGATCGATCCTTCTGAATTAAACGACAAAGGCGGCCTTTTCGGAAAGATTTTTGGAGATCTTAAAAGAAAGGTCGAAGCATTTATCGCCAAGTACCAGAAAATCAGCGTGGACATCGACAAGATTTATGCCGAGCTGAAAAATTATGAAGAAGAATCAAGGGCAGGAAACAGAAAGCTGGCGATGATGTATGATGCCAACCTGAACACATTCCATGCCCTGAAAGTTTATATTTATGCAGCCGAGCAGTGTACGATCAATCTTAATAGGGAAATAGAAGAACAGACAAGGCTTCAGCAGCAGACAGGAAATGTTGAAATCACAAACCAGATCAACAAGCTGAATTCCGCCAAGCATTTGATGGAAAAGCAGTATTCCATGCTGATGACGGCACAGAACGTTGCATTGCAGGCTCTTCCGCAGATTAATATCCAGCAGCTTACGAACTATAACATCATAAGCAAGGTGAATGAATACTTCTTGATCGGCCTCCCGATTATGAAGCAGGGCATCGCTCAGGCAATCATGCTTAAACGTCAGAAAATCATGACCGAATCTTTGGCCGGCCTTGACAAAAAGATGAACGAAATGATGATCAGAAATGCCCAGAACACTGTCGAAACGGCAAAAAGCGCAATGCAGTTGTCGGAGCAGACATCCATTTATGCAGAAACTCTGGAAACAACGTGGAAAACGATTGTCAACGGAATTGATGAAGTCAACAAGATTCAGGCAGAGGGCAGTAAGAAACGTATTGAAGATGCTCAGAAGCTTGAAAAAATCAAGAGCGAATTCGGTTCAAAATTCGGTACACCTCAGAAAAAGGTCAACTGATTTTCGGGCTTGTCGTTTGAAAATGCAGGTTGCTTTCCCGATGCTTGTGTGTCGGGTTAGCTTATTGTATACTGAATCTGTCCGGAGATTGAATTTTCCGGGCGGCATTTTAAAAAATTACAGGAGCGTTTGTTATGGCTGTTAGTCTTTCAAAAGGTCAGAAAGTAGATTTGACAAAAGGAAACCCAGGGCTTAAGAATATTCTTGTTGGTCTTGGCTGGGATATAAATGCGTTCGAGGGCGCGGAATTTGACTTGGATGCATCTGCATTTATGGCGGGTGCGAATGGAAAATGTCCGTCAGATCAGGAATTCATTTTCTACAGCAATCCGAAACATCCAAGCGGTTCAGTGGAATCACTGGGTGACAACCGTACCGGTGATGGAGACGGCGATGACGAGCAGATTATGGTCGATCTTTCAAAAGTTCCTGCAAACATCGAAAGAATTGCATTCACATGTACTATTTATGATGCAGATGCACGCGGACAGAATTTCGGTCAGGTAAACAATGCTTACATCCATCTTTTAAATCAGGCAACCGGTGAAGAACTTGTCCGCTATGATCTTGGCGAAGATTTTTCTATTGAAACAGCCGTCGTTGTCGGTGAGCTTTATAGAAATAACGGTGAATGGAAATTCAACGCTATCGGAAGCGGATTCCAGGGTGGACTTGCAGCTCTTTGCAACTACTATGGAATTGAAGTCTGATTTAATTTTTTTATAAGGAGCGATTGTTATGGCTATAAGTCTTTCAAAAGGTCAGAAAGTTGATTTGACAAAAGGAAAGCCCGCAATCAAGCATCTCATGGTAGGACTTGGTTGGGATGTAAATGCATATGACGGAGCGGACTTTGACTTGGATGCATCTGCTTTTATGGTAGGCGCAAATGGAAAATGCCCGACAGAAAAGGAATTTATTTTCTACAGCAATACAAAGCATCCTAGCGGAGCCGTTGAATCCATGGGTGACAACCGTACAGGCGGCGGTGACGGCGATGACGAGCAGATTATGGTCGATCTTTCAAAAGTTCCGGCAAACATCGAAAGGATTGCATTCACATGTACTATTTACGATGCTGATGTCCGCGGACAGAACTTCGGTCAGGTAAGCAATGCATTCATACGTATTGTGGATCAGGATACAGAAGAAGAGATTATCCGCTATGATCTTGGAGAAGATTTTTCTATTGAAACAGCCATTGTTGTCGGGGAACTCTATAAAAAAGACGGCGAATGGAAATTCAATGCTATCGGAAGCGGATTCCAGGGTGGACTTGCGGCTCTCTGCGGTCACTTTGGAATTGAAGTCGAATAATCATCTGATGATGAAAGGCTGGTAATCATGGCGATCAGTTTGACGAAAGGACAAAAAGTTGATTTGACAAAAGGAAAGCCTGAGCTTAAAAAACTCATGGTTGGCCTTGGTTGGGATGAGGTTTCATCTGGAGATGATGACATTGACTGTGATGCATCATGCGTCCTTCTTGATGAAAATGACAAAGTTATTTCAGACGAAGACATCGATGAATGCTGTGTCTATTTTGCAAATGAGTCTCTTTACGGCATTGTGCATGGCGGAGATAATTTGACGGGAGAAGGAGAGGGTGATGATGAGGTCATTGAGATTGATCTTTCTGATATTCCTCCAGAAGTCAAAAAAATTGTAGTCTTCATGAACATCTATGATGCAGTCGAACGCTCGCAGTCTTTTGCAGATTTGGAAAACGCTTTCATCAGGCTTTGCAATTCA
>JAFPKH010000211.1:0-3668 GCA_017424825.1 Treponema sp.
AAAATGAAAAAATCATTATCAACAAATTCTTTAATTCCAATCATCTCCTCTTGGAAAGATTTTTCCGATGAGGTGGTCAAGCTGTCTTCCGCTGAATCTTCCGGCGGTGTGTTTCCCTATGAGATAAGGGGGCTTAATGGTTCCCTCAACGCATTCTTTATTGCCGATTACATCAAAAAAAGACATTTCAACTCAATACATAAAATGCAGTATGAGCAGAAAATGTTACAGCATCAGGAAGATTTCGTCATTTTGGTAGGCACGCAGAAAGATGCAGATGAATGTGAGTCCGACCTTATGACCGTCTTGGGTGATTCTGCCGAAATTTTCAAGCTGCCATGGTGGGGAACCGTTCCGTACAGGCCTTCAACCAAGGGATCGATTATTTTCGGCATGAGGGCAGGGGTTCTTTCAAAGCTTGCCATAAAAAATCCTGCATCGGGAAAACCGAGGATTTTCATAATAAGCGAGCATGCTCTTCTGACTCCGGTTCCTCCTGCATCATATATAAGGAAGCTTGTTTTCAGGCTTTCAGTCCACCAGACCCTTGATCCTGAAAAAACGGCTGAAAAGCTTTCTTCCATGGGATATCTCCGGGTTCCGAAAGTAGGAATGAAAGGTGAGTTTGCCCTGCGCGGTGAAGTAATCGACATTTTTATGCCGGGTGAAAATCAGCCTTACAGGATTGTTTTTGAATTCGATGAGATTGACCGCATTAAGACCTTCGACGTTGAAAGCCAGTCCACTACAGGAAACCTTGAGTCAATATTAATATATCCGATGAAAGAGGTTTTATGGACTGACGAACTTTCAAAAAAGCTTGAATCAATCCTTGACGATGCGGAAAAAAACGGCATAGTTAACAATTTCGCCGAATTTGACAGAAAAAAGCATCTTTACGGCCAGGAAGCCCATGAAAAAGAAGATGCAGGGGCGGAAAACGGAGAGCCGGGCATTTCTTTTCACGATGCAGGCCAAAGCAACGTGCAGCTTGCATTCACCCCGAAAGCGCTTGAAGAAAAAGACCGCATAATCACCGAGCTGATGGTTAACGGTGAGAGCGAAGGAGAGGAGCTTTTTTACGGAATCTTGTGGGAAAAGCCTTATTCTGTCCTTGATTACATCGATGACGGGACTACCGTTTTTTGTTCCGGCTACGAAAGGCTTTTGAACGGACAGGGAGTTTTTGAAAAAGATTATACCGCCGCATACAGGATTGCACGCCAAAGTCTTCCGGTTCCTCCGCCTAAATATCTTCTGCTTGACATAGTTCCGCTCATGGAATCAAAAAAACGCTTCATACGCTTTTGTGCCGTGAATTCCATGGATGCAATAGAAAGTGAAGGGGAGAATCTGCTTAGCGGTGCCAGGATAAAAAGCGAGCCTGCGCTGAGCTTCCTTGGAAACATAAATTATTTTCTTGAAGAAATATCTGCCCGGCAGAACGACGGATGGCGCATCTATATTTTTGCAGACAATCCGAACCAGGCAGTGCGCATTTCGGAAGTGGTCAAGGAATTTACTGCGGAAAGGGATGACGGCCTTCATCCGGTTCAGGTTTTCCAGCATCCGCTTACCGAAGGATTCGCAATCGCAGGTGAAAAAATCCTTGTGATTCAGGAAAATGAGATTTTCGGGCGCAGAAAAGCGGCTCCAAAGTCAATGCGCAAGGCAAAATCAAAGCCGATCGACACTTTCATGGAGCTGAATCCGGGTGATCTCGTCGTGCATGCAAACTACGGCATCGGGCTTTTCAAGGGAATCGAGCGCATAAAGTCACTTGGAACGGAAAAAGATTTCATAAAGCTTGAGTATCTTGGTCAGGAATATGTTTTCATACCGATAGAGCAGGTCAATCTTGTGCAGCGGTACATCGGTGGTGACAGCGCGCATACGGTTCTTGACAGGATCGGTTCGAAAAGCTGGAGCGCAAGAAAAGCGAAAGTCCAGCAGCAGGTTCAGGAGATTGCTGAAAAACTCATCGATTTGTATTCAAAGCGTCAGGCTTCCCGCGGCTATGCGTTCCCTAAAGACACTGAATGGCAGGCTGCGTTTGAGGCTGCTTTTCCTTATGAAGATACGCCGGATCAATTTGCCGCCACTCAGGAAATAAAGGAAGACATGGAAAAACCGGTTCCGATGGACAGGCTCGTATGCGGCGACGTGGGCTACGGAAAAACTGAAATTGCGCTTAGGGCTGCGTTCAAATCTGTGATGGGCGGAAAGCAGGTTGCATTTTTGGCTCCTACGACAATCCTTGCTGAACAGCATTATGAAAATGCGGTCGAGCGTTTTAAGAATTTCCCGGTAAGGGTTGCGCATATGTCCAGGTTCGTCGATGCAAAGGAACAGAAAAAAGTGCTGGCTCTTCTTGCGGAAGGAAAGGTAGATATCTTGATCGGCACACACAGAATCATCCAGAAGGACGTGGTTTTCAAGGATCTTGGACTTATGATAATCGATGAGGAGCAGCGTTTCGGAGTGAAGGACAAGGAAAAGCTCAAGGTCATGAAGACCAATGTTGACTGCCTTACAATGAGTGCGACCCCGATTCCAAGAACCCTGCACATGAGCCTTTTGAAAATCCGCGACATGTCACTGCTTACTACGCCGCCGCAGAACCGCCAGCCGATTGAAACTGTTATAGAGGAATTTTCTGATGCGAAAGTTGCCGAAGCGATCAGACGTGAAGTTTCAAGGGGTGGACAGGTCTTTTTCCTTCATAACAGGGTTGAGACACTTGACGAAACAAGGCGCATGATCGAACGCATAGTTCCTGAAATGCTCGTTTACGCTGCACATGGCCAGATGTCCGGCGAAGAGCTTGACGAAATATTCCGCAGGTTCAAAAACGGAGGATTCCATGTTCTTGTGGCTACGACCATTATAGAAAACGGAATCGACATTCCGAACGTAAACACTATAATAATCGACCGTGCGGACATGTACGGAATCAGCCAGCTCTATCAGCTCAGGGGGCGCGTGGGGCGAAGTGACCGTCAGGCGTATGCATATCTTTTTTATCCTGAGAATATGGTTCTTTCGGAAATAGCGATGAAGAGGCTCCAGGTCATTTCTGATTTCACGGAGCTTGGAAGCGGATTCAAGATTGCCATGAAAGATATGGAAATCCGTGGTGCAGGAAATCTGCTTGGGCGTGACCAGAGCGGCGAAGTTTGTGCGGTTGGTTTTGAGATGTACCTGAGCCTTCTTAATGCAGCGATCGAACGCTTGAGCACATCATCATGGAAAGCGCCGAGCGAAGTTCTTCTTGAGCTTGAATATTCCGGGTTCATACCTGATTCGTACATTGCGGACGCGCAGACAAAGATGGAGCTGTATAAAAAAGTAGCCATGATAAGGTCGGACAAGGAGCTTGAAGCCGTACATGAGGAAATGTTCGACAGATTCGGCCCAGTGCCTGAAGAGGTCAACAGTCTCCTGAACCTTGCGAAAATCCGCATACTTTGCGCACGACTTGGCGTTGTTTCTCTTATAGAGCACAATCATCTTGCAACGGTCACGTTCGAGGATGTTACAAAGGTCAGCATAGACAAGCTCATGGCATTGCTCAGGCTTTATCCGAAGACGATACGCCCGAATCCAAAAAATCCGTCGCAGATGTTCATACAGATGGATTCCATAGACCTTACGACAAAGTGCGAATT
>JAFPKH010000212.1:0-5920 GCA_017424825.1 Treponema sp.
ATTATCAGGAATACACCCGGATTTCGCCGGAAGTTCCCTATATAAATTCCCGGCACCAGACGGACACCGGAAGATTTAAAATTCCATATAATAGAATACTACACATTTTTCTTTACTTCAAGAATTTAAATGATTTTCCCCAATATTTTTTAATAAATCGGCACTGGATTTTTTGCCAGAAAACAGTATCATTGAATTATATGGATTGAATGCCGGATATTTATTATACACATGAAAAAATGTGGGAACGGGAATAAAAGCAAGCGGCCGGGAGCTGCTTTGAAGGCGGAGAACACACTCAAGGTTTTTCAACCGATCGCCTTCAACTCGCTGCTCACGGACGTGCTTTTATGGTAGTGGACACATTTTTTTGTTCTATATTATTGCCCGGCATTTGAACAACCAATTTTATTTAATGGAGTGTTTTTCTTTATGGATGATTTCAAGTACAGCATAGAGCAGAGCTTCGGCGTTCTTTCGGAAACCAAGGGAGGTTGGAAAACGGAGCTGAACCTTATTTCATGGAGCGAGCGCCCGGCAAAATACGATATCCGTCCGTGGGCACCCGAGCATGAAAAAATGGGAAAAGGAATCACTTTGACCAAAGAAGAGCTTTTGAAGCTTAAAGAAATCCTAAATCAGATGGATTTGTCATAATCTGAGAAGAAACGCCCGTTTTTCATGACTATTGAATACAGCAGCTTGAAAAGGTTCGTATCTTCCATTGAGGAACCGCATTCCCTTATGGACATGTCAGTATCCGCAAGCAGTGCGATGACCCCGGTAACTGCACCAGGCGACCAGACCCTCGCGGCGGAAGCATATCTCTGCTGATTTTTTTTACCTGAAAAACCGGCGGATTTAAGCTGTATGTCCGTGGGATTCTTGTTCTCCATGTGCAAAAGATGCCAAGCCCTCAGCTGCCTGAAGCAATAAGTAAGCCCGGCGATTATCATAACCCCGTTGGACTCCCTTGACATCCTTATTTTCTGGAGGATTTCCAATGATGATTCAAAACGCTGTGCAGGAGATTTAGATGTGTCGGCCATAGACTCGAACAACGTGAACGCATTTTCTTCCCTGTCATGCGAAAGAATTTTATCTACGTCTTCCTCTTTGATAGTATATCCGCGGTCGAAGCAATAGAAAAACCTTGAGCATTCCGTTTTCAGGACTTCGGTATTGTTTTCAACCATGTCCAGTATGCGCTCCACTGCACCGTCGGTAACCGAGAATCCGTTTTTTCTGAAAAACCCCTGAATCCACTGCTCCTTACGGTTTTCGAACATTTCCCAGAACATTTTTTTGTGGTTTGCAGGAACGAGAGATTCCACCTTTTTGTCAACGGAATTTTCATCCGACACAAGGATCAGGGTACTGGGACTGTTTTTTGCACCGCCTTTAGCCCACTGTGATAGGAATTCCAGATCGGACTTGCCCTTTATCAGCTCGGCATTCTTGTATACTATAAAAAGCGCAGGAGAAAACAAGGACACGTTCTGAAGCTGGGCCACCACATCCTGAATGCGTGTTTCCGAAGCATAATAGCGGTACTCATCCACGGAACCGTTTTTCTTGGAAGCGGCATCACGGATATTTTCAATGGCCTCGTTCTTTTCACCGGCTTCTGGTCCAGTAAAAAGATACAGTTCTATTTCGTTCAAGACACGCACCTGATCAGTAAGAGCGGGAGATTTCCGCAAGCACGCCCAAAAGCTTTACCTGATGGGCATAGACCGGGGCAAAATAATCGTTTCCGGCCTTATAGCAGAGCCTGTCATTTTCCCTTACAGCACGCCTGATTAAAATACGTCCCTCATAGCAGACCACGGCAATCTGACCTTCCCGGCATGATTCCGTTTTTTCGGCAATCACAAGGTCTCCGTCAAAAATTCCGGCATCTTTCATGCTGTCGTCATCGGCATGGAACGCAAAATAAATCTTTCCTGAAACGATATATGAAGTTGAGCGGTAGACTGCACCAGAAACGTTTGACCTTTCAAGCAGATCTTTTGCATCCCCGGAAATGATTACGGGAACTTCAATGAACGCCGGGCACTTGTTCTTGGAGCGCGGATCATTCAGAACCCTCATCGAACGAGAGCGGTGCCTTGTAACCGAAAGATATCCCTTTTTCTGCAGAGCCGCCACATGATCCTGCACGGCCCTTATTGAAATATTGAAATGATCGCATATTTCACGGACGGTCGGCGCATATGCATTGTCATCCGTAAACTGGGCGATGAAGTCCAAGATTTCCTTTTGACGCTCGGTCAATTCTTTCATGGGCTATTCCTCTTCAAATTTTGACTCAAACAACGCCATGACAGCTTCTGCCGCCTCACTTTCATCCGAGCCTTCCACCTTGAGGGTCAAAGCAGTATTGTAGGCCGCCGCCAAAGTTATAACTCCCATTATTGATTTGGCGTTAACCGTAGCGGTATCCTTTTCAAGGGAAATCTCCGACTTAAAACGGTTTGCAGTCTGTGCGATAAGCGCCGCCGGACGTGCATGGATTCCTGCTCTGTTGCGTACTGTAAGAATTCTTTCTACCACTTCTTTCTCCTCAATATATTTACATAAAATTGTCTTAAAACAAAATATATTCTAATAAGAATCATCGCTTCCGTAATATGCAGCCTGAGCTTCACCGGATTCAATCCATTTAAGGACGTTGCGGTTGAAATCCTGGGCAGAAAAATATCCCATGGACTTAAGGCGTTCGTTCATTGCCGCCGCTTCCAATATAATAGGAAGATTACGACCCGGTTTTACAGGAATCTCAATGTAAGGTATCTTTACCCCAAGAAGATCCGTGTATGCAGTTTCAGTACCAAGCCTGTCATAGACTTTGTTCTGATCCCAGTTTTCAAGCTTTACGACAAGCTGCACTTCTTTTTGCTCGCGGATTGAGCCGACTCCGTACAACTGGGCCACGTTTATGATTCCAAGGCCGCGGATTTCCATGTGGTGGCTTATGAGCTTGTTAGCACCCTGCCCCATTATGGAGTTTCCGTTCACGCACCTTACTTCAACTGAATCATCGGCAACAAGCCGGTGTCCCCTCTGCACAAGTTCAAGTGCCGTCTCGCTTTTTCCGACCCCGCTGTCACCGACCAAAAGGATTCCGATACCGCTCACTTCAACCAGAACGCCGTGAAGGGTCTTTTTAGGCGCAAAGATATTGGAAAGCACGCGCAAAAGCCTGATGGAAAAATCAGTGGACTCCAAATCTGACTGGAGTATCGGGCAGCCCACCTCTTCCGCCATGGACAAAAAAGTTTCCGACGGCATGAGGCTCCTCGTAAAAACGCAGCAAGGAATCTCGTAGGAAAAAAAACGCCTTATGACATCATATTTTCCTTCCGCTTCTATTTTCATCAGGTAAGAATACTCACCCCGGCCTAAAAGCTGGACGCGTGCATGGGCAAATGACTCGAAGAACCCGGAAAGAGCAAGTCCCGGTCTGTTTATATCAGGGATAGTTAGGATTCTTGACAATCCGCGGCGACCTGCAATGCACTTCAGGTTAAGGGCATCATGTCCCCTGAGGTTCAAATCGAGCAAATCAAGCACGGTGAAATTCTTATCTGCCATCGGAAAACAAGTATACAAATTATCGGGTGGTTATTCAATGGATTTCGGAATTTAAAATCAAAAAATCCTCGCCATGTCTTCTAGGGCACACCATGTTCAACTTTTTATAAAATGTGATATAATGTCCGTGGAGGAATTTATGGTTTGGGAATGTAAGGTCTGCGGTTTCGTGTACAAGGCGGAAAAAGGGGACGAAGAAAACGGAGTGACACCGGGAACGCCTTTTGAAAAAGTGCCCGACACATGGAGATGCCCTATCTGCAACAGCCTCAAGGATTATTCGTTCATACAGAAAGACGAATCTGAAGCTACGCCGCAATGAACGGAGACTCTGATGAGCGGAAAACAATGGTTTGAAGAGGAAGATTTTTGGCTGAACTATGCACCCGTCATGTTCGACGAGCAGCATTGGGCAGAAGCGAACGGAGTTGCAAAGGCAATATGCTCGATTGCAGGGCTTAAAGAAGGAAGCCGGATACTTGATGCAGGCTGCGGCCCCGGAAGGATTTCGGTTGAACTTGCATTGTGCGGCCTTGACGTTACGGGAGTGGACATAATCCAGCCCTATCTTGACGCGGCAAAGGAAACCGCTGATGACGAAGGCGTGGATCTGACGCTTCTGAATGCCGACCTACGTACATTTACGACCGAAAAAAAATTCGATGCGGCCATAAACGTGTTCACGTCGTTCGGATATTGCGGGACGATCGATGAGGACATGCTCATCTTGCGGAGGATTTTTGATTCGCTTAAAGACGGCGGAACCTTCATACTTGAATGTGTGAGCAGGGAGATTGCAGTGCAGTACTACACCGACGGCGAATGGTTCGAGCGTGCGGGAATGACGGTACTCACGGATTTCAAAGTGGTCGGTGCATGGGAAGGTCTTAGCTCCAAGTGGATTTTGATTGACAAAAACGGAAACAGGCGCGAACATGAATTTGTGCAGCGTTTGTATTCGGCCCCGGATCTGAGGGACAGGCTGAAGGCAATAGGATTTTCTTCCGTCGACGTCTACGGTGGATTTGCCCTCACGCCCTATGACCACAGTGCAAAGACCATGGTTCTGGTCGCAAAGAAGTAGGAGGCTTTATTATGAAGAAGTTTATCAGCGCAGTTCTATTGTCCTCGGTGATTCTGTCTTTTTGCGGAGCGCAGGCATTCAATGCAGGCACACTGAAAAAAATCCAGGCGCCCGTTGAACCCATGAGGTATTCAAGGTCGCTGTCAGAAGCAGTTACGGAAACATTTTTCGACATTTTCCTTGACCTGTGGCTTTTGGACACGATATTCATAACCTTCGACGACTACCCCTACTGCAACGGCGACTACATGAAATTCGGAAGCAAGGACACGGTCATAGAAGAAATACTCCCGGACGGTTCCGACGGCACAAAACCAAGGGCTGAACAGTTCTATAGGTTTGCACTGGACACGTCGCTGTTCTTTTTCCCGGGACGCATGGTCGGTAACGAAACCAGATTCGAAGGGCTGCTCTGGAAATTCTTCGGCCCCTTGTTCCAGATTGACACAAGCGTTCCCCTGCGGAGCTTTGACGGAAACGAGCCGTTCAAAAGCGTGAACACAAACCTTCAGCTGGGATTTCAGCTTTCCATAATACAGACAAATCCGGTAAGCCTTTACTGGGCATTATGCTGGCAGAGGATACAATATCAGGACATGCCGCTGTCAAACGGAATTTCCCTTCAGCTGATAGCCCGCTCATACCCTGCTTCACCTGTTCTTTTGGAATGGAGGGGAACGATCGGATTCATGGCAAAAGACGGAGGCGCGGAATATTCACCGGATTTCAACTGGGAATCGCACCTGGAAGTCGGGATGATGATCAACGGGCCTCTTGAAGTGTTCGCAGCGTGGAGATATTTTGCGTATCTTGCGCTCGGAACCCCGGTACACGGCGTGGAAATAGGAGCAAGGTATCATCTATAAAACACCGGTCACCACCAGGCGTTTACGGAACCATCCGCCGAAAGATTATTTGGCTCACCAACAACAGCAGTATCAGAAGAAAGTGTACAATCATGCCCGGTCTTTTCACCCCAGCGGCGAAGGTTGACTCCAGTGATTTTTATAGTACGCGAAATGTTGTAAATTTTTATTGTTGGCAGAAAAGGTGAATTCGCTCCAGCTCTCATTTGTGGTTTAGAAAGCCAAACCGGACATTCCGCATGAATTTCGGAACCGTATTCTTCAGTTTCCCCGTTACCATAAACCTCCTGATATGAGAACGAGCACATATAAAGCTCTCCCTCGGATGAAATATCGTCCTGAGGCATACTCTGTATTTGTATCACACCAGGTC
>JAFPKH010000213.1:0-4671 GCA_017424825.1 Treponema sp.
ATACTGATTCCGTCCGTGTGCGCGGTTTTGTGTTCTGCGGGTTTTGCGTTTTATGAAAACAAGTCCGGGAAAAGTTTTTCGGATTTCATATCGATTGACACTTCAAAAATCATGTCGCTCGTTGCACCGGATTTTCCGCTAATGGCACACATTTCAGGTTACGGAACTTCTGTCAATGCGGAAGAACCTTTGTACACTGTGAGTCCCTCTCAAAAAGAGATTCTGTCGCTGAGGGGGAATCCGTTTGAGGTTTATTATCTTTCGACAAAATGCTATTCGTCATGGGACGGTGAAAAATGGGCTGCCTTCCCGGGTGAAAATGAAAAACGTAATGTTGATGTTTTTTTTGCAGATGAAAAATTTGTCCCGCATTCAAATCAGATTGAGCTTACTGTCCGTGATGATTTTCTTTCGGTCGTTCCGCTTACAAATCTTACTGAATCGGTGACTCTCCCGGCGGAGTATTCTTCGTCTGATTTTTTTGTTTCTGATTCAAAAGCTCTTTCCGTTTCTCCCGGACTGAAAAAAAATGCCGCGATAATTTTACGCACTGGAAATCATGCTGATTCCGAACCTGATTATGCGGCTGTCACTTCGTCAAAGGTTCCAGAATCAATAAGGGAGCTTTCCGAAAAACTGGGTGCTTCCGTACTTGATGAAAAAGCGTACATTGCGCGCGCCCTTGATTATCTTCATGGTGAATTCAAATATTCGCTTGAAAGTCCGAAACCACCGAAAGACAAAGACCCTTACGAATTCTTTTTGTTTACGTCGAAAACAGGATTCTGCACGTGGTATGCGGGTTCCTTCGTTCTTTTGATGCACTCAGCCGGAATCCCCTGCCGCATGGTCGAAGGTTATTGCGCTGTGACAAACGGCATAGGTCGGGCGAACATAAGCGGTCTTCAGATGCATGCATGGCCGGAAGTCTATCTTGACGGAAGATGGCAGATTTTTGAGGCAACCGCAGTTATAAACGCACAGAGTCCGTATCTTTTCATAAACCCGGATGACGCGAAGACAAGAAATTATATTTCAAAACTTTTGGAAGACGCAGACAAGAAAGAGCTTTCGGTTGAATCAGAAAAAAAATCCTTTGACTTCTGTTTTTTGATTTACGGATTTGCAGTCATTTCAGTTCTTTCCGCCTTGGTTTTGTTGATTAGAAAAATCGTCCTTTCAAAAAATCTTTCGTACAGGGCAAAACGGATCGTAAAAATCTACGGAAGAAAAAGCATCCCTTCCCCGCGTGAAATTGGTTGGCTTGAATGGAAAAAAGAAGTGGAGGCCTTGTCAAAAACTGAAAAAGAAATCCGCCTTTCAAAAGATGCGCTCCAGATTGCCGACAGAATGATTCAAAAATTGTATGCACCGGAAATGACGGAAACTGTTTAAAATACCCCCTTACTTTTTTACGCTTTATTGTTATACTGCATGGAAACTGCATTTTATAGAGGTAAAAAAAATGAATCTGATTTATGGAATCAAGGACAGGCCGAGTTTTGGCAAGGTCGTTCTGTTTGCGTTGCAGCAGCTTCTTGCAATCATGGCGGCGACCATTGCTGTTCCTGCGATTGTCGGTAACGGACTTTCAGCATCTGCGGCTCTTTTTGGAGCTGGTGTTGGAACGATCGTCTATCTTCTTTTTACAAAAAGTTCCAGCCCGGTTTTCCTTGGAAGCTCTTTTGCTTTCATCGGTTCAATGTTCAGTGCATTCGGTGGTGCGGCATCCGTTTCCGTCGGTTATTGGGGATTGATTATTGGTGCGCTGATGGCCGGTCTGGTCTACATAATCATTTCGATTATCGTAAAATTCTGCGGCGTGGCTTGGATCAACAAACTGATGCCGCCTGTCATTATCGGTCCGACAGTTGCGATTATCGGACTCAGCCTTTCTGGAAATGCAGTCGGTGATTTGATGAAGTCCAGCGTTGAAGGGGGAAGCACTTATGTTGCCCTGATTTGCGGTCTTGTGACTTTGGCCGTGACAATGCTCTGCTCAACTTACGGAAAAAAAATCGGAAGATTGATTCCGTTTATCGTAGGTATTCTTGCCGGTTATCTGACTGCATCTCTTTTTGCGGTCATCGGATATGCGACAAAAAATCCTGCGCTCATCGTTATCAACTACGGTGCGCTCAAGTCCCTGGACTTTTCTTCAATCGGCGGATATTTTTCTTTGCCGAAGTTTGCGTTCATCCTTGGTGGTGCTGAAGGTCTGAAAGGTCTTAACGGCGGATATTTCCTTACATTGTTTGCGGCTTATGTTCCGGTTGCGTTCGTCGTTTTTGCCGAGCATCTTGCCGACCACAAAAATCTTTCGGCAATCGTTGGAAAAGATTTGCTCAAGGAACCAGGCCTTTCACGCACTCTCTTGGGTGACGGCGTGGGAACAATCGTTTCAACATTCTTCGGCGGATGTCCAAACACAACTTACGGTGAGTCAATCGGTTGTGTTGCAATCACACGCAACGCATCTACCATTTCAATCTGGGGAGCAGCAATCCTCTGCATCGTGTTCAGCCTGATCAGCCCGCTTGTTGCATTCCTTGAAACAATTCCAAGCTGCGTCATGGGCGGTGTCTGTGTCGCTCTCTACGGATTCATCGCTGTTTCCGGTCTCAAGATGTTCCAGCAAGTTGATTTGAACAAAAACAGAAATCTTTTCGTTGCATCTGTGATTTTGATCACTGGTGTCGGCGGCATGGTCGTAAGTTTCGGCAAAGTGGAAATCAGAACCGTAGCCTGCGCCCTGATTTTAGGAATCCTCACAAACCTGATGCTCTCAAAAGAAAAAGACGAGTAGCAGTCCAATGCAGCCTCTTAAATTACGCTCATGTTTTTTTAGGGGCTGCTTTTTTATACAATCAAAGTTCAATCGAATACGTTAATTACCGGGGCAGTATTGCTTCGGACGGAAATGGATGTTTTTGTCATTCCTTCGTATAATACACTACCGTTTTATACCAGTTGGCTTCTTTAAATTCGCTTTTTCTATATTTTTCAATTTTTTCATAAAATGCGATCGGCCCGTGAACAGTCAGCTCCGCAGCTTGCTCTTCTGGTAGAAAGTTCAGGGGCAGCAAGTCTATGGCAAAAACGGCTTCATAACCATAGAGGTCGCCAAGTTCTCTTTGAATTTCACCGATTCTCCGGCTTGTCATTTCTTCTTTGCTTGATGCCGGAACATAAATTTTGAAATATCCATCCTGCCTCATCAGGTTTATATCTTTTTGTATGAAAACAACATTTTCATCTGATTTTAATTGCTCGATAAATTGTCTTCGTTCATTCTGATTTACGATTTCGTCTTCATGTTTTACTGCCTTGTGGAGAAGTGAAATCATTTTGTCGAGGTTCTTAGGAAAAAATATTGCGCCCGGCCCCCACGCTTTGTCGTCTATGTTGATTTTATACTCTTCCAGTATCTCAAATTCTTTTTTATTGAAAAGATAAACAATATCTGTATATACGAAAGTTTCAAAATAACGAATAAACGCAGTAAAATCAGGAATTCTGGAAGAATTAAATATTTTTAGAACGGCCTTTTTTTCATCGGCGTTATTTGAATAATGTACGTCACCATTTTCACATTTCAGGATAAGAATGATATCATCGTCATTCTCAAACTTGCTTGAAGAGCAGCTTGAAAATGTAAAAAGAATGAAAAAAGCGGAAATTAAAAAGAATGATTTCTTCATTTTTTCCCTCCAAGCAGTCCCGGTGATTATCTTTCCGAAAACGGGAAAAGCGGAAGCGCGCTTGTCACTTCTTTAGAATCAGGCTCAGCATGTGTGAACTTCAAGCGGATTTTTTTTATTTTGTAGCCGAAATCCCATGCCGGAATTTCTTCGTCTTCCACATGTATATTTTTTTCCCAGCGGCTCAATTCTTTTTGATATGATTCAGCCTTGGCAGAATCCGATGGAATAGCGAACGGATTGAAATCTGTTTTTTCAAAAGATATGAAATTTGTATCTTCCGTTTCCCCGTCAACCAGATAAGTGTAATATACATGTCCGATTCCGTCTGTATTGTGGATGTCTACTCCGCTGCAAAAATATTTTCCATTTACAAGTGCAAAGTCATCGAAATTGTAGCGGGTCTTTTTTATCGATGTTCTTTCATAAGTTTTGTTTCCGTTCCAATCCATAAAATATGAAGTGAAAGAGCGTTCCGCCTTGGAATCCAAAATCTGCTCTGCATTTCTCCTGGTGCCGAAAGAATAAATTCCTTCTTTCGTGATTTTAGTCTTGCAATAATTATATCCGTTGTCAGGGCTGGAAGTTTTTTGCCTGTAGCTGCATATAAAATTTCCGTCGCCGTCGAATCTAGTGATATAAACTGAATCCTCATTTTCCATATATGCGTTCACAAGAAGATTTCCTGTGTCCGGCTCTGAATCCAAAGACCAACTGCTTATTCCGCATCCGTCATATTTTGCAGTCCAGCATTTTTCGTATTCCAAATCTTTTGTAAGCTGGAGTATTCCCTGCGATTCATAACTTTTTCTGATTCCGAAATACACGTGGCCGTCAGAAGCTGCAAGTCCCGTAAGCTGATCCCAGTCTTTTGTATAAACGGCAACTCCTTTTTTCAAGTTTCCTTCCAAATCAAACGCTACCAAAAAAAGATCCCAGCTCGTTTCGGAGAATTGGTGCTGACCATCGA
>JAFPKH010000214.1:0-3525 GCA_017424825.1 Treponema sp.
TCATCGATGCTCATGGACGAAAGTTTCAGGGTGCTGAACATGAACGCAGGATATGTAAGTCCGAACGAATAGAACTGCTCTTCGTCACCGCCTGCAGAAACGGATCCGTCCACTATTGCGGTAACGTATCTTGCACCGGGATTCTGGGGGATTGCAACGTCAAGGATTTCCTTTATGCAGTGCCTGTTTACGCTTCCGGTCATCACGCTTTTTTCAGCCGCCCTCTGACCGAGCTGAATCTGGGTGAGCCCCATGAAGACTATAGGCATGCCCCGGAAAAGTTCATCGCGGTTGGAATCCACGAACTCCAGGGATGCATCGTCACCGACTACGACTGCACTGTACTCCGGCCTTCCGTTCATGCGCATCTTGAGTGCTTCAACCGTATTGGGATAGTTTTTCCTTGGTTCCGGGAACGTATCCATGACGAAAGAATCTATGTCGATTCCTTCACCTGAAAAGACTTCCATCATGCCGGACTTCTGTTCCTCCGCAACCGAATCATCCGTAGAGCGGGACGTTATGTAAAGCACGCTCTTTCCTCCGTGGACAGGAACATCATCCCCTCCCCGAGAAACTTCAAATTCCTTCGAAGATTTAAAAAGACCGTGGAATACGATGAAAAATCCGGCAGAGATTTCAAGGCTTGACAGCACGATGAGTGCAACAGTGAGGATACGTTTATGTCGTCGGCGCATATGTTTTTTCCATCCTAATGCAGGACGCTAAGAAGAACCCGACCGTGCAAATTCCAGGCATCCGGCACACGGGACTTGATTACGTCCAACGTCCAAACCGAACGTTTTATTTTTAATTGATGCCCCCTTTCGGAGTCTTTTTTTTTAACTGTTTTATAGCGAAGTTATCGAACAGGTCCATATATATGATAAATTGAAAAGCTCCAAAACGCAAGCCGAACTTTCATTTTTTTATGCAGGGGTAAGCAGTAAAATATAATTCCCCACAAAAAAAGGTTTCCAGCCTTCTGTTATAATGGAATTGCAAACACACCAAAAACAGGAGGAAGGAAACCTATGGATATTTTAACACGAAAAGGGAGAAAAGAAAACAGCTGCTTCGACTACGACAAGAGGCTTTTGCTAGAGGGGTATCTACTTGGAAAAACGGGTTTCCCGAAAATCACCAGCAGGACACGGCTCGCCGACATATTCAACTGCGACAGGAAAACAATCTACAATGAGATAGTCCGCGGAACTGTCGAGCACACAAGGAGCGACCTCAGCACAGTGCGTGAATACAATGCCGAGTATGCACAGAATGTCGCAGACGAGCGGAATGCGAACCGTGGGTGCGTGCCGAAAATCATGCTCGACACGGCTCTGGCACGGGAACTGAAACGGTATATCGTGGAAGAAAACTACAGTCCATATGCGGCGGTCGCGGAACTGAACGCGAAAGGATGGCCAAGCGGCACACGGGCAGTTGAGAAGACCGTTTACAACTGGGTGAACGGGGGGCTGATTCACGGCGTTTCACGGACAGACCTGACGAACAAAGGCACAAAATACCGGGAGAAAGGCAGCACCAGGCGGTACAGCCGTGCAAAATGCGCCGAGCACAGCATAGACAACCGACCGAAGGAGGCGGATGACAGGGAGAACTTCGGGCACTGGGAGCTTGATACAGTAAAGGGAGGAAAAGACGGCTCCACGCAATGCCTCTTCACAATGACCGAGCGCAAGAGCAGGAAAGAAATCGCAAGGAAGATGCCGGACGCCAAGGGAAAAAGCACGGTGGAGGCTATTGATAAAATTGAGCGGGAAATCGGAAGCGATGCGTTCAGGAAGATTTTCATCACCATGACATGCGACGGAGGAACAGAATTCATGGACATCGATGGGATAGAGCGGAGCTGCATCGACGGGAAGCCACGGACCAGACTGTACTTCGCACACCCTTACACAGCCTGCGAGCGCGGAACCAACGAGAACCACAACAGGATTCTCAGACGGTTCTTTCCGAAAGGCTGTGATTTCTCAAAGGTCACGGACGAGGAAGTTGACCAGGCCGAACTCTGGATGAACAATTACCCAAGACGGATTCACGGTGGGAAAACTCCCGCCATGATATACAAAAAACATTGCAATTCCTGACAGAAAAATGGGGAATTAATCTTTACAAGTTATATTTCCTATGAATCAGCAGGATAGAATATGCTTTGGATGGCGTAATCGGGTTTTACTATTGAATTCTTTAGCAAAAAGAAGTATCTTTTATGTATAACTTTTTTAAAAGAGGTAAAAGTTTTATGGCTAATGTTAGAGTTGCTATTAACGGTTTTGGTCGTATTGGACGCTTGGCTTTCCGCCAGATGTTTGACGCTGAAGGTTATGAAGTTGTTGCTATCAACGACTTGACAAGCCCAAAGATGCTTGCTCACCTTTTGAAGTATGACACCGCTCAGGGTGGTTTCATGGGTCGCATTGGTGAAGGAAAGCACACTGTTTCTGCTACTGAAGATTCTATCATCGTTGACGGTAAGGAAATCAAGATTTATGCAGAGAAAGATGCAGTGAACTGTCCATGGGCCGCAAACAAGGTTGACGTTGTTCTTGAGTGCACAGGTTTCTACACATCAAAGGAGAAGTCTGAGGCTCACATCAAGGCTGGAGCACGCAAGGTTGTTATTTCTGCTCCTGCTGGAAACGATCTCCCGACAATCGTTTACAATGTAAACCACAAGTCTCTCAAGCCAACAGATACAGTTATTTCTGCTGCTTCTTGTACAACAAACTGCTTGGCTCCAATGGCTAAGGCTCTCAACGACTATGCTCCAATCCAGTCTGGAATCATGAGCACAATCCACGCTTATACTGGCGACCAGATGATTCTTGACGGTCCTCAGAGAAAGGGTGACCTCCGCCGCTCACGTGCAGGTGCACAGAACATCGTTCCTAACTCAACAGGTGCTGCAAAGGCTATCGGTCTTGTAATTCCTGAGTTGAACGGAAAGCTGATTGGTTCAGCACAGCGCGTTCCAACACCAACTGGATCAACAACTCTTCTCTTTGCTGTCGTAAAGGGAAAGGACATCACAAAGGAAGGAATCAACGCTGCAATGAAGGCTGCCGCAACTGAGTCTTTCGGATACAACGAGGACGAGATTGTTTCTTCTGATGTTATCGGTATGAAGTACGGTTCACTCTTCGATGCAACACAGACAATGGTTTCAAAGATTGACGACGACACATATCAGGTTGAAGTTGTTTCTTGGTACGACAACGAGAACAGCTACACATCTCAGATGGTTCGCACAATCAAATACTTCTCAGAATTGAAGTAGGATGTACGAGTTTTCGTAGAAAAACTTTCTGTGTAAATGGGGAGCTTCTTTATGAGGCTCCCTTTTTTTATGTATCCCTTGTCTTGCCACAAACCTCATCTGCAATTATAATAGTAGGACTTTGATTTTTTTAGGAAGGGGAAAAATAATGGCTGACCAGAAAGAGCAGTTCAGGGCTGTCGTTGTTGCGGCAATCAATCAGTTTATTGCGGAGAAGAAGA
>JAFPKH010000215.1:0-2978 GCA_017424825.1 Treponema sp.
ACCTGGCCCGCGCCGCCGTGGATGCCCACGATGGACGCCATGTTGATGATGGAACCGGCCTTGCGGCGGATCATGTCGTGGCTGATAATCTGGCACACAAGGAATGCCGACGTAAGGTTTACCGCCAGCACGGAATCCCAGTCTTCCTTTTTCATGCGGAAGCTCAGCGTGTCGCGGGTGATTCCTGCGTTGTTCACAAGAACGTCAAATCCGCCGGACTCTGTGAGCGCGTTCTTTACGGCTTCGGTAAGGACATCCGCATTTCCGGCGTCGGCATAGAATTCATGGAATTTGGTTCCGTTCTGTTCTGCAAGTTCCTCAAGTTCCTTTTTTCCGGCAGATTCCTTCGTGCACATTCCCCAGACTTCGCATCCGTTTTTGAGGAAGGTCTCGGCAATCTTTCTTCCGATTCCGCGGGATGAACCCGTTACAAGTGCCTTTTTATTTTCAAGCAGTGACATAAAATCTCCTTGGTTTTCTTCTATAAGTATGTTGCTGATTTTTTTTTCTGATTACAGAGCGTTGATTCCTTCTGCAGTGTTCACAGGGATTGCAGGGAGTGTCGCACCGAACTCGGTCTTTTCCCAGAGGCCAGCAAGTACTTTTCCAGGACCAGGCTCAAGAACTGACCATTCGTTTCCTGAATCCGCCTTGATGATTGATTCGAGGACGGCTTCTTCATCAGTCCACAAAACAGGGTGCGTCAGGTGGAGTACTGCGCTGCTTTTTACTTCCGCTGCATCCTTTGACTGCTTTCCGGTTACGTTGCTGAAAAGAGGAATCTTCGGTTCCGCAAACTCCACGTCTGCAAGGACTTTTTCAAATTCATCTGCGGCTGCCTGCATGAGAGGGCTGTGGAACGGACCTGCAACCTTGAGGCGTACACAACGGCGCGCTCCGGCTTCTTTGGCTGCGGCTTCAACTTTGTCAAGTGCATCGAAGGTTCCCGAAACGACCGTCTGCTTGGTTGAATTCATGTTGGCTGCATAAGCGTCTGGAATTGATGAAACGACTTCCTTTACTTTTTCAGGCGGAAGACCGAGAACCGCTGTCATTCCCGGTGCGTGTCCCTCGTTCTTTGCGGCGATTTCTTCGCATACTTTCTGCATTATGAGTCCGCGCTGGCGCACAACCTTTATGAGGTTTTCAAAAGAAAGCACTCCGGCTGCATACAGTGCAGGAAATTCTCCGAGGCTGAATCCCATGGCTGCGGATGGTTCGATGCCCTTGTCCTTGAGGGCTGCCATTACTGCAAGAGAAGCCGTGGTTATCGCAATCTGGCTGTTGTCGCTGCGGCCGAGACTGTCAGCATCTGCTTCCCACAAAAGCTTTGCCATGTCCAGATTGATGACAGATGAAACGTCATCGATAACTTTTTTCGCTGAAGGAAAAGCCTCCGCAACGTCCTTGACCATTCCAGGAGCCTGTGCTCCCTGTCCCGGAAAAAGAAATGCATACTTCTTTGACATTGTTAAACCTCTTTGTTTTCGTGTGGAACCTGATTTGCGGATGTTCCGCAAACCGATTCATAATGACATTTTGACAAATTATGTCAAAATGTCATAAACTTGTCAACGGATATACGAATGTTCGGAGGAAAGATTTTTTATAAATTCAATGCCAGGACGCTTCCTAAAGCTTCAGTTCATGGGGCGAATGTTTCTGCTGCTTTTCCTGATACAAAAGGGCGTCGGCTTTGTCAAGAAAGTCCTGGAGCTCCCCTTCGTCATCGGCATTGTAAGGGCATGCACCCAGGCTTATGGATATTGAATACTTTTCGTTTGTGTCCCGTCCCCAGTCTTCGCACATTTCATCGAGCTTCTGGCGCAGGGTTATGAGGTTTTTCTCGGAAAGCCCCGGTGCTATTATGGCGAATTCATCACCACCGATGCGTCCGATTATGTCCGTGCGGCGGAATGTCTTTTTCAGTATGGCTGCTTCTGCCTGGATCGCTATGTCACCGGATGTGTGGCCGTAAGTGTCGTTTATTTTTTTGAGCCCGTCCAGATCTCCGAAAATCACCATGCCGAATTTTCCGTTTGCCTTTGAGAGTTCCAGCGCTTTTTCACCGTATTCCATGAATCCGCGGCGGTTGAGAAGTCCTGTCAGCTCATCGGTGACGGAAATCTTCGTTGCCATGTCGTATTCCTGCTCAAGAATCCTCTTTTCTTCTTCTGATTGTGAAAGCCTGTATGCGGTGGAAAGTGAGTTTGAGAACATCTTCGTGAACATGCTGTAGATGGCCATGTCGTATTTCCCAGGCAGGAAAATCAGGTAGCCGTAGAGCGTCGTGGTGTGGTAGAGCGCACAAACATGCATGCCGGCCATGGATGAAAAAATCCCTTCGGGAATCATCATGTTGCGCGGATTGAACTGGATCGGTTTGTCCTGATCTGCAAGCCAGAATCCTGAGAACCTGTCCAATGCCGTGTATACTATTGCTTTTTGAGGAAGCGGGAAGAATTCAAACTGGTCGGTTGAAATGGGAGATTCAAAAAGAACCACCGCACCCGAGAGTATGCCTATGGACATGAGGTCCCTGTTTATGTGTTCCCTGAACTGATTGAGCGTCATGTCGGTCTGGAGCTGCGTGTAGAGCCTTACGATCTGCGTGAACTGGGATTTTTTCATGCACCAATCGCTTGCCGCAGTGTTCATCTGCACTCCTGAATATATGGGCATTCCGTTTGCATCGAGGCTTGTGAACGGTTCGCTCTTTTTTTCGACGCATCCGCATGACTGCCTGAAAACCGGCGATGCATTTATCTTTACGGTCTGATCAACCGGCTTTCCTTCCATCACGCTGTGGAGCATTTCCATGGCCTGGAATCCCTGCTGAAAAAGCTCCTGATTCATGGATGTTATGGACGGGGTCATCAGAAGAGAGCTTTCCTCATCGTCGAAGCCTGTGACTATCACATCTTCCGGAACCCTTATGTTGTGCTGGCGGAAATAATCTATGCATCCGTATGCCATCT
>JAFPKH010000216.1:0-5644 GCA_017424825.1 Treponema sp.
GCATTGAAAGTCAGGAAGAGCTTCTTGGATTTTTGCAGAAAGAAGGTTTTGAGGTGACCCAGGCAACGCTCTCAAGGGACCTCAAGCTTCTGAAGGTGGGGAAGGTGAGCGACGGGCATTCCGGCTATGTATACACGGTTCCGGATGATGATGAGCGTCAGGAAAGCGAGGCTCTTTATGTCCAGGATTTCATGCGCGGATATGTGAGCATAGATTTCAGCGGAAACATAGTGGTGATAAAAACGTTCGGCGGTCATGCTGATTCCGTTTCAAATGCGCTCGATGCACTCAATATGGAAGAAATACTCGGTACCGTTGCCGGGGACAACTGTATTTTTGCCTGTCTCAAGGAAGGTGTGTCAGGACATCAGTTTTTGAAAGCACTGAAAAAAAGAATCCCGGATCTGGAAGAGGATTGATCATCTGCCGTTTAAAAAATGGAGCCGCCCGTAAAACAGCTTGAAGATTTGCCTCAAGCGGATGTTTACGGACAGCCTGGTGTAGATTTTCCGTGTTTTTTTTAAGCCGGAATCCTATTGCCTTGAATATTTTTCAAGTACAGGCTTCAGGATTTCAAGACCCTGGTCGATTTCTTTTTTGCTTATATTCAGCGGTGGTACGAAGCGCAGTGTGTTTGTTCCTGCCGTGCTGAACAAAAGTCCCTTTTCAAGACATGACTTTTCGATTGCCACAGGATCTTTGTCAACCTGTACGCCGATCATGAGTCCGAGACCTCTGATGTCCTGGATTATAGGAATGTTCCAGCTCTTTATAACGGATCGGATGTATTCGCCTTTGCTGGTTACTTTTGCGAGGAAGTCCGGGCTTTTGAGCGTTTTGAGCACGACCCTTGCCGCCGCACATGCAAGAGGATTTCCTCCGAACGTTGACTGATGGTCTCCTGCTTTGAAAACTCCGTTTGCTTTTCCCCTGAACAAAATTGCTCCCATAGGAACTCCGCCTGCAATTCCTTTTGCAAGTGAAACAACTTCCGGGTTGAACTGGAGCTGCTCGCTTGCAAGAAGGCTTCCCGTCCTTCCCATTCCGGTCTGTACTTCATCGGCAATGACAATGGCTCCGGCTCTCCTTGCTTCGTTTGCCGCTGCCTGAACCCATTTCGGATCTACTAGGTTCACTCCTCCTTCTCCCTGAACGCATTCAACCATAAATGCCGCGGTGCTAGAATCGAATGCTGTCCTGAGCGCTTCCCAGTTGTTCGCTTCGATTGTCTTGAATCCGTCCGGGTAGGGTGCGAAATCTTCCGGGTGGAATTTATCCTGTCCGGTTGCGGTGAGAGTTGCAAGGGTTCTTCCGTGGAAAGAGTTTTTGAGAGTGACGATCGTCTTCCTTTTTGCTCCCCCGTTCAAAAATCCGTATTTCCTTGCAAGCTTGATTGCCGCTTCATTTGCTTCGCATCCGCTGTTTCCGAAATAAACCCCGTCGAATCCGGTTGCGTTCAAAAGTTCCTGTGCGTATGCATTTCCAACGTCGCTCGTAAAATAGTTGCACACGTGGATTTCCTTTGATGCCTGCTTTGAAATTGCCTTTACGAGAGGACCGTAGTTGTGTCCGAGACAGTTGACTGCGATTCCTGCCAGAAAATCAATGTATTTTTTTCCGTTTACGTCGGTGAGCGTCGCGCCCTTTCCGCTTTTGAAAGTCACGTCGAACGAACCGTAATTGTTTGCTATTATATTGCTTCCCATAAAAATCCCCTTGATTTTTAGTAAATCATAGTTCCTATTCCTCTGTCGCTGAACATTTCAATCAGCAGGGAATGCGGAACCCTTCCGTCGATTATGTGCGTGCGAGGAACTCCTCCTTCGCGTGCCGTCATGCAGCATTCGATTTTCGGAATCATGCCGCCTGCAATCGTCCCGTCGTTTTTGTATCCGTCTATCTCCGACATTCTGATTCTCTGTATCAGTGATTTAGGATCGTTTACGTCTCTAAGGACTCCCGGTACGTTCGTAAGCTGGACGAATTTTTCCGCCCTCAGTGCAACCGCTATTTTTGCCGCCGCTGTATCCGCGTTGATGTTGTAACGGCTTATGTCACCGACTTCACCGCCTGCAACTGTGGAAACAACAGGAATGAATCCCTGGTCCAAAAGCTTCTGGAGAATTTCAGGATTTACGGAAGTCACTTCGCCTACGAATCCAAGGTCAGCGCCGCCGTCAGAATTTATTTTTTTTGCACGCAGAAGACCTGCATCCACGCCGCTCAAGCCCACTGCCTTTCCGCCTTTTTGAAGCAGAAGCTCCACTATGTCCTTGTTCAGTTTTCCGGTCAGTACCATGGTGACGATTTCCATTGTTTCTTCATCGGTGTAGCGTAGTCCGTTTACGAATTTGCTTTCCTTTCCGATGCGCTGCAGCATGCTGTTGATTTCCGGGCCGCCGCCATGAACGAGAACCACCTTGATTCCTATCGTGCTGAGGAGAACGATGTCCTCCATGACGCATGCCTTGAGTTCTTCGTTGAGCATTGCGTTTCCGCCGTATTTGACTACGACCACTTTTCCGACCCAGTGCCGGAAGTATGGAAGTGCCTGGACAAGAACTTCCGACCAGCTTTTGTTGTCAAGCCTTGGATCGACATTCATACCGTCATTTGTATCTGCCATAATTTTTCTCCTGTTAATTAAGTCCTGTAATCCCCGTTGATTTTTACGTAATCATAGGTAAGGTCGCATCCCCATGCAGTGCCTGATGCGTTTCCGTCCGAGCATTTTACAAGGATTTCCACGGCTTCTTCACTCATGATTTTTTTTGCAAGATCTTCGTCAAAATCAAGGGGCACTCCGTTTTCATAGACCATGACGGAATTTTTACCATGGACTGAAAAAGGCTTGGTGCCGTCAAAAAAGCGCTTTGAACCTTCGTTGCTCGTAAACCAGATGCTCGTGGTGTCAGGGTTGAAGTCAAATCCTGAGTATCCCATGGCGCACAAAAAGCGTCCGAAATTTGCGTCGCATCCGAACATCGCCGCCTTCACCAATGATGATGATATGACTGCCTTTGCAAGACCGCGTGCAGTTTCAACGTCCTTTGCACCTTCCACGTTGCATTCGATGAGCCTTGTGGCACCTTCGCCGTCAGCTGCAATCTTTTTTGCCATGACCGAGTTTATTTCGTCAAGGGCTGCACAGAAATCATCAAAATCCTTTCCTTCACAAGAGATTTCATCGTTTCCTGCCATTCCGTTCGCAAGGATTGTGAGTGTGTCGTTGGTCGATGTGTCGCCGTCCACTGAAACGCAGTTGTATGTACCTTCGATGCTTTTTCTTAGTGCCTTTTCAAGCATTTCAGAAGTGATTGCGCAGTCTGTCGTCATAAAGGCAAGCATGGTACCAAGATTTATGTGAATCATTCCAGAACCCTTGCACATTGCGCCGATGCGGACTTTTTTCCCGCCGATCTCCGTTTCAACTGCGCACTCCTTGAACTGGGTGTCAGTCGTCATGATTGCTATGCGTGCCTGTTCGTGGCCTTCTTTGCTGAGTCCTGATGCAAGCTCGTGGATTTTCGCCTCGATTTTTTCAACGGGAAGCTGCTGTCCGATTACGCCCGTTGAGCATACGATCACGTCGTCCGGTGAAATTTTCAGCTCGTTCGCCGCAAGTTCCGCCATCCTGTATGCCGTTTTTGCTCCGCGCTCTCCGGTGCAGCAGTTTGCGTTTCCTGAATTCGCTATGACTGCCTGAATCTTTCCGTTCGCTATGTTCTTCTTGGAAAGCTTCACTGCCTCTGCCTTGACCCGGTTCTGCGTGAAAACCCCGGCTGCATTGCATGTTTTTTCAGAATAGATAAGGGCTGTGTCATTCTTTTCGCGGCTTTCCTTGATTTTACAAAGAATTCCGTTTGCCAGAAAACCTTTTGCCGCCGTAACTCCGCCTTCAATGAATTGCATTTTTATGCACCCCCTTACAATGGTTTTGCATAATTATAATAGAAAAATATTATTTTTCAAGTGGTTTGGCATGTACTTGCATGAAAATGTATGACATTCGTAAAATGCTGATTTCAATGTAGTGTGGAAGGGCATGTTCCCGGATCTTAATCCTGATCCGACGCTTCAATTTTCACCCTGTCGTCTTCTTTCAGCATCTCATCAAGTTCCATCAGCATATCCATCTGTTTGTTTCTTTTTCTGATATGCAGATGGATGATTAAAGCCGCTGAGATTTCAAGAAGGACATATCCGACCGTAAAAACTATACCGAGATTGAAATCTACCCCCTTGATGGTGATGATTTTGTCCTGGAATGCATTGTAAAGTATGGATGGAACTCCCAGCGTCACAAAAGCAAGCAACATCAGTGCTATATAAGAAACGTAGGTATCTATATTCGATAGTTGCCGTAGGGAAAATTTTAAAAAACTTATGTTGAAATCCCTGCGGTTTTTCTTTCTGTTTTGTTCGGTCAATATAGTTTTATACTGTTTTTTCATCTGTATTTGGTGAGCGGTTCGGGAATGTCCAATAAGCTCGTTGTATGCGGTCATTAAGTTTGCCAAAATGACCGTGTACGTTACATGTGGTGGTTAGTCTTCGACGGTTACGCACGACAGGCTCAACCACCGCATTTCAAACTTTTTAGACATCCCTTTCACAAGTTTTACTTCGTAAAACTCGCGTTATTTTGTTGCCAAAATAGCAATGCCCGGCAGGGTCTTTCCCTCAAGGTACTCAAGGGATGCTCCGCCGCCTGTTGAGACGTGGCTCATCTTGTCAGCGAGGTTGAACTTGTTGACGGCTGCGACTGAATCACCGCCACCGACAACTGTCATCGCTCCGTTTGAGGTGGCCTCGGCAACCAGCTTTGCGACTGTCTCGGTTCCCTTTGCGAATGCATCGAACTCAAAGACTCCGACAGGTCCGTTCCAGACGATGGACTTTGCCGTTGAGATTACCTTCTTGTACTCTTCGACTGTCTTCGGTCCCACGTCCATGGCCATGAGTGTGTCAGGGATGTCGATTGAATCAACTGCCTCCGGCTTTGCGTCCGGGCTGAACTCCGTTGCTCCAACATGATCGACAGGAAGAAGAATCTTGACTCCCTTTGCCTCAGCATCGGCAAGAAGCTTTTTGGCTGTGTCGATAAAATCATCCTCGACGAGAGACTTTCCTACGCTGTGTCCCTGTGCCTTGAGGAATGTGTATGCCATGCCGCCGCCGATAACGAGTGCTGATGCGTTCTTCAAAAGGCTCTCCAGAACCGTAATCTTTGAGGAAACCTTTGCTCCACCGATGATTGCGACCTGTGGCTTCGGGGGATTGTTCACCATCTTTCCGAGGAAGTTGTCCTCCTTTTCCATGAGGAATCCTCCGACCGGCTTCTCGTTCATAAACTTTGCGATTGTGGCTGTTGATGCCTGGTCGCGGTGTGCGGTTCCGAAAGCGTCGTTAACGAAGATGTCTCCGTAAGTTGCAAGCTCCTTTGCCATTCCCTCACGCTCGGCTGCGTCCTTTGATGTTTCCTCCGGGTGGAAGCGGACGTTCTCAAGCATTGCGACAGCTCCCTCTGGAAGTGCGTCGATTGCTGCCTTCTGTCCAAGTGCATCCGGGAGGAATGTAACGTCCTTTCCGAGCTTTGATGCGAAATATTCAACGACAGGCTTCATGCGGTTCTTTCCGTTGA
>JAFPKH010000217.1:0-4796 GCA_017424825.1 Treponema sp.
GAAAAAAAACTTGAAAAACTTTCGCCGGTTGATTTTACTCAGGTCAACAATTCGATTTTCAATTTCATCGAATCGAAAAATTACGGCGACGAACAGAAAAAATCTATTCCGCAGAATCTGGAAAAGTACATTGATTTCATGTCCGAAAAAAAATCGCGGGAAACGTTTTCGCATTTCATTTCATTGATTAGTGCAAAAAATTTTCCCGAGACGCTTTTCTTCATTTCAAGCGAATGCAAATCCGTCTATAGAAAAATTTTCGAGGCGCTGTAAAATTGATTAAGACTTCCGTTGAAAAAACACTGGATGAAATTTCTCAAAAATGGTTTTACACCGAGCCGCTTTTATTTTCGGTTTTGACAAGCCATTCGGTCTTAAAAAACGAAAATCTGTCGATACCGATGAGAAGCGGACGGATGTGCATCGAATATTCCGAATCACAACTGGAAAATTTTTCATCGACACAAATCGAAGAATATTTAAAGGTCGAAGCCCTCAGGATTCTGTTTCTGCATCCGTATTCCAGAAAACCGTTCAACTGTCAGAATTCTATTCTGATGATGGCGAGCGATGCAGTCATAAATCAGCTGTATAAAATTTCCGTCCCGTTGAAGGGTGTCGAATATTTAAAGCGCACGGTCGGACCTTTCGCAACGTTTCCCGACATGAGTTTTGAAGAATGGTACAGATATATTTTGGACCTGGTAAAAAATTCCCGCGGCGGAGATTCTGTCGGATTTACACTCGTGGACGTAAATTCTTTCGATGAAGGTTCTGAGCTTTGGGAAGAAAATGAAGAAGCCCAAAAAAACATGGAAAGCCAGATTCAAAAAGCCCAGGCCGATGAAGGATGGGGAAGCGTCGGTGGAAATGCACAGCGTGAATTGAAAGAATCCGTGGATTTTTCATTTGATTACAGACGTGCCTTGAACAGATTCAGACAGAACATCGTCAGTGCAAACCGAAAGTTGACGCGCATGAGACCGAGCAGGCGGTACGGATTCAAGGCGATGGGAAGCAGATACGAACGGAAGGCAAACATATTGATTGCAGTCGATTCTAGCGGTTCAATACAGGAAGAAAGTTTTTCGCATTTTTACCGTGCAATAAAAAACATTTTCTTTCTGGGGATAATCGAAAAAATCGACCTGATATTTTTTGACGTGAACCTGAAGAATACAAAGGCCATCAGCTTTACAAAAAACGTGAATCTGTCGGAAATCAAGGGAAAAGGCGGAACGGATTTTCAATGCGCCATTGATTTTTTTGAAGAGCACGACTGTGATTACAGCGGCCTGATAATTTTTACCGACGGCGAAGGAAATCCTCCGAAAATCAGAACGTCAAAGAACATTCTGTGGATTCTGGACACGCGCATGGCATATGAAAAGAACAGACTTTGGATTGAAAATGTCTGCTCATGTTCAGCAACATATCTGCCGTTTTAAAAGAGATAAAGGGGATAAAATGTACGAAGATGTTGAAGCTGATTTCTGGAAAGAAATTTTAGTTACGATGCAGCAAAAGAACATGGTGCGAAAAGACGGTGAATCGCTTTATTTTGACGGAGCCGAAAAAGCGTTTGATGATTTTTCAAAAAAGAACCCGGACGTAAAGGCGAGTCTTGAAATGGCATCATCGTACGCAACATGTGAAATGGAAATTTCCGCTACAATCAAACTCAGGCTTTTCATTCAGTCCCAAATCAAGGGGACCCTTTTGCAAAAAAATGGAAACGATTACATAAAAATCGCCGATGCAAAATTTCCGAACAATCCGTTTCCTGAAATCGAAAGTTTTTTTGAACGACGCAACGAGTATCTGGATGCACTTGCAAAACTGTCGAATGAATCGATGCAGAACAACAAGAAAAGACAGGTCGCCGGAGAATTCCTAAAGGCATACATCTCAAAAAAATTCCCGGAAGCAGTATGGACAATCGATCCTTTGGAAGACGGATTTCTTCTTACGGTTGATTCAGACGGCGAAAAAAAACAGAGGCGAATTTCACTGGATGAAATCATAAGCGGATGCAATTTTCCGGACAGCCTTTGGTGATTTTCCAAAGCCGATTCAAATCCCCGCCCGAATCACTGACGGGGAATTTTTTTTACTGTTGATTTACAATCGCAGAAAGGTTCACGCTCAAAAATCCTGCACGGCTTGTCTTGTAGAAATTAGTCTGCTCCCATGCAACGTAGAGGGTATTTCCCGCAATTGCAAAATCACCGTAAGTGTAGCCCGCGGGTAAAAGTGGCAGACGGAATGCAAGCACCTCGTCGGAACCGTTCTGTTTCAGATAGGTCGTTCCATCGGCAAAAACAGCGGCCGTATACCTTTCGTTTGCACCGGCATTTGCATACTGAGGAACGGAACTGCTTCCCTGCTGATAATACTGCATCGGTGTCGTTCCGCTTCCATTTTTCCATGTGACGTTGAACGTAAATTCACTCGGAATCGATGAGACCAAATCCTTAAGCGCATCTGGAGCCGAACTGAAGAATTTAGGCATGTTCAAAAGACGATAGCTTTCTTCCGACGACTGCCTGAACGTAAAATCCGATTTCTTTGAAATTGCAGGCGTCAACTCGGTAATCGGTACCTTTGACTCCCAATCAAAATAGATGAATTCAACGCGCTTTCCTTCGACGGTTTTCTTTGCAGAGCAAGACCAGGTTTTTCCATCCCAGAAAAATCCAGATACCTGCTGATCATCATCCAGTCCCAAATTTCCATAGGAGACGAGCGGATAAAAAAGTTTCGCCTTTGTATCATATTCAACCAGAAACGGTCTGGACGGCTGAACGGCATTGGAGATGGAGCCTTCAAAATCGGTATTGAAAAAACTGCTTCTATAAAGGTAGAAAACAGGATTTCCCTCGCAGAATACGATTGAATCTGCCGTTACACCTGAAAAAATCGATGCATCGGTGTGAAGATCGACGTTGTTTTCCGTGAAGGTCAACATTCCAAGACGGTTTACCAAGGCATAGGCAGTGGACGAATCGCCATGAGGAACGGTTCCTGCCGATGCAAGTCTGACAGTTTCCGTCCAGGGCAGCTCCATGGTCTGAGGCGTATCCTGGGGAAGTTCGCAACGCTCAAAAGATGTTTCCGTAAAATAATACCACTGATGGTTTTTCTGCACGGGTTTAATGGACAGGGCTTCACCTATGGACTGTCCGCCTGCCGCTTCATCTGCCGGTTCAGTTTTTTTATTGCATGAAACCAGGACTGTACCGACCAAAATCAAAAACAGCCCCTTCTTTAACAAATTCGATTTATACATTCCTTGATTGTAACGATTATGCACGGTTTAGGGAACCTCTAAAAACAGTGCTTCGGCATGAAACTATAATAGATAAATGCAACACATGAGCGGGGCCCAGTTGACGGCAAAAAGCAAGGAAACCTCCATTAATGGCGCCTCCTTACTTTTTGCCTACGTCCCCCTCCTGCGTTGCATAAGTCCATTGTTTTTGTCATGTCGAAGCCCTGTTGTTTTTTAAGTGGAAACTGCAGT
Organism: Treponema sp.; assembly: GCA_017424825.1. GTDB lineage: Bacteria > Spirochaetota > Spirochaetia > Treponematales > Treponemataceae > Treponema_D. The sequence goes on from JAFPKH010000217.1 coordinate 3,524, forward strand.
CATTTGCGCTCCCCACCTCCCATTACAGTGTTTGTTTGAGTCTGACATCGGACTTTTTGAATCTGCCGGACGCAATTGCAGTGATTATCCTTTGGGCATCCAGGTCCCAGGGGTTTTCAAAATCAGAGCACAAATCAACGAGCTTGGGCCAATTGAATCGGGAGATGAAATCCTGCGTCTGGGCTTGGGTGTCGAGGCTTCCCCGATACAGTCGTTCAATCAGCAGTGCCGTAAAACCGTTTTTAAAATCAAGGTGCGTGGAATACGGATAGACAGCCCCGAAAGGTGTCAGACGTTTTTCATCCTTCACCGGAAATGCAAGTATTCCAAGGACGACGTTTTTTGGAAGCTCAAGCGAAAATCCCTTTCCGATATCCTTCAGTTCAAGCCTTTTTTCAATCGTCCCGTCGAAAACACGAATCTCCAAAAAATCAAAATCGGACGGAATTTCACTGGAAATCGAAAAATCAACCTCAACAGTGGGCAGGACCATTGAGCATGAGGAAATCAGCATGAAAATCACCGTCAAAATCAATATGTTCATCTTCTTCATATTATATATATATTCCATGAAAATGACGGATGTAAAAAAAATCGGCAAAAAAACTCAATCATCAAAATGATGTGTTTTTAGCTCTTTCCTACTATAAATATTCCCTCTCTTTTGCTACAATCAAAAAATAGGGTCGGTGGATTTTAGTCTTGCACAGATTTTCTGCCGCTCCATAAACAAAAGTCTCATAAGGATGAATCATGAAAAAAAGACTCTGTGCATTGATTGCGACGGCGGCGATTGCATTTTCAGCTTTTGCCGTTAATGTTGATGAAGCGGAATTGCAGGTATCCGGCTCGGTTGATTTGCAGTTTGAAAACTACGGTGGACCACACGCCCATATCGATACCGCTGAGGCAATCGTAAACATCGGAACCGGACTTGGTCGCCATGTTGCGCTTGACGTTGATTTGACCGAATACTACGAACCGCGGGCAAAGTACAGTCTGATACACGTGGTGGATCCGTCGGTCAAAGATGGACGTGATGCAGACATTCTGGTACTGAACGAAAATGCAGGCGTTGACCACATCAAGAACCTTCGTCGAATCGTCACGGGATTTTTGCAGGCGGCCTACGACTATAACCGTCAGGATGCAGAAACTCTTTCCATATTCATAACAGTCTACAATGCAGTTTACCGGAATCAGATTTCAGTATTCCAGGAACGATACAAGCCGGCAGTCCTTTCATATCTTGATGCCGATAAGGTCGGTCTAA
>JAFPKH010000218.1:0-6007 GCA_017424825.1 Treponema sp.
AACCTTCACAAGAGGTTCCATATTCAAAAGCGCAAGACTACCGACAATCTCGATGATTATGAAGAAGACGAGGGCGGTTTTATAATCCTTGACATAGAAGGAAATAAGATCGGAATCATCATCGACAGGATCAACCGTGTCGTTCAGGTCGAAAAGGGCGAGATAAAGCCTCCGCCACAGATGCTCAGCGGTATCGGAACCGAATACATCGAAGGCGTGGTGCGTCAGGAAACTGCTTACCTCATAATCCTGGACACCAGAAAGATGTTCAACGCGAACGAGCTTCAGAAGATTCTGGATCCTGGAGCCTGATCCGGCACTGAAAAAAAGCGGTGAATCCGCATAAAAAGTCAAAAATCTCCGGACGGTTCGGTTAAAAGGCTGTTTCATCATGGCGGCATTCCGCTTGGACGGCCTTTTTTGTTTCGTAAAAACCATCCGGTTGTAAGGAAAACGTGATGATACAGACATACAGTTCCACAATACGGCGCAAGGAAATGGAAGCCGTCTTGACCTGCATGGTCGATGAAAAGATTGGTCCCGGCGAAATGAGCACAAGGCTTGTGCAGCTCGTTAAGGAAAAAACCGGGTGCGACGGTGCGGTTGCTTTGAGAAGCCCTTCGGTTGCGCTGGAATATGCACTTGCAGCCCTTGAAATAGAAAAAGGTTCGTCCATAATGCTGGGTGCGCTTTCACCTTCATGGCAGATCGTAACCGTGGAACGTCTGGGATACAAGCCCATAGTGCTTGACGTGGAAGAGGAGACAGGCCTTGTTCCCGTGAAAAACGTCGAGGAAGGCATACAAAAAGGCGGAAAGGCATTCATCCTGACCGAATCAATGGGAATTCTCCCGGAAATAAAGCCGTATCTTTATCTTGGCGTTCCGGTTATTGAGGACGTTTCTCAGTCAGCCATGGCGCGCTATCCTGATGAAAACCCGGAAAATACAGTTTCAGAAGTGAAAAAGCCGTCCGGAGCTGAAGAAAATCAGGACGGAAGCACGGCTGAAGATACTTCGGGAACCGTTTCAGGAATGTACGGATCCTATGCGATAATGGGGATGGAAGACCGCGACATAATAACGGCGGGAGGAGGAGCCGTACTTTTTGCACCGGCAAGGAAAGACTGGTCGGCTTTGAAAAAATATACTGACGCAGCCCCGTCAACCGACCTTATGCCTGACATGAACGCATCCCTTGCTCTGGTTGAGCTTAAGGAATTCAAGCGCAACGAAGAATCAAGGCAGTCCCTTTATGCTCTTTTTTCAAGGGCGGTTATGTCGGGAAGGCATAAGACTTTCGTGCGTGCAAGCGGCTCCGGTTCTACGGTCTATTCTTTTCCGCTGGTCCTAAGCTCCGGTTTCAAGGATGTAAAGGCGTATGCGCAGAAAAAAGGAGTGGAGGTAAGCAAGGCATTTTCAGGTTCCATAATAGATGTAAGGAACGAGGAATTTGCGCCCGGATGCGTATGTGCGAATTCACTGTTCATGAGGTGCGCGCTGTTCCCGTTGTATCCGCGTCTTGGACAAAAAGATGCCGAGCGTATCGTAAAGATTCTGGCGTCGCTTCCATGAAAATATTTTCATAATTTGTGCCGCCGAAAAAAAGGATTAGAGATTGAGTAAGTGTCTTCTGGTTGTCAATTCATTCAAAGCTGAATCTTCCGTGATTGCGGAGCAGATAAGCCGCTTTTTGAATTCCCGCGGATGGGATGTGGGAGTTTTTTCGTACAACGGTCAGGATGCCTTGAAAAACGGCGTTGAAACTGCTTTCAGCGGCGTGGATCTTGCGGTCAGTCTTGGCGGTGACGGAACCGTTCTTTTCGTTTCGCGCGGATGTGCTCCTGCAGGAATCCCGGTGTTTGCAGTCAATCTAGGTGAATTCGGCTTTCTTGCGAGCATACAGAAAAACAACTGGCAGAAACCACTGGAAGATTATCTTGAGGGAAAGCTTCCGAGCATATCAAGGTACATGGTCAGCTGCAGGGTCGAAAGGAACGGAAAGACCGTCTTTTCTTCAAACGGACTCAATGACATGACCATTTCAAGCGAAGCGGCATCAAGGCTTATAAACCTTGAAGTTTCATACAGCGGCTCAAACCTTGGGCCGTTCAAGGCCAACGGAATAATAGTCGCGACCGCAACAGGTTCCACTGCATATTCAGCTGCGGCAGGAGGACCGATAATCTCCCCCGGACTGAAGGCTCTTGTACTCACTCCGATAAGCTCTTTCAGCCTTTCCGCAAGGCCTCTTGTTTTTTCTGCCGACGGAATGCTTTCGGTAAGGATCCTTGATTCAAGGTCAAGGGTCGGATTGATGGCGGACGGTCAGATCAATTTCAATCTGGAAGAAAACGACGACGTGCTTCTGAGCATACCCGATTACAAGGTCAGGCTGCTCGGAGGCTCCCTTGATAAATTTTATTCGGCCCTTCAGAGCAAGTTGAATTGGGCAGGAGGTCCCCGTGCTTGAGGAACTGGACATAAAGAATTTTGCGTTGATTGACAGCGCGCATGTTGAATTTCAAAAAGGATTCACTGTTTTGAGCGGCGAAACCGGTGCCGGAAAATCAATCCTCATCGGGAGCCTGGCTTTTCTTTTGGGCGGAAAAGGCGGTACTGAACAAATAAGGACGGGAACGACGGAAGCCCAGGTCTGCGGAACTTTTTTTATTGAACAGAAAGAAGCTTATGAATGGCTTGATGCTCACGGAATTGAACCTGAAGAAAACAGGATACTTGTACGGCGCGTAATTCGGGATTCAGGAAAATCTTCGGCATGGATCGGAGGAACCCCGGTGACAAAGGCCGATCTGCTTGATTTTGCTTCCTGCCTTGTCGATATCCACGGTCAGCATGAACAGCAGTCGCTCATGAAAGTCTCGGAGCACAGGCGTTACCTTGACATATATGCCGACATAGTTGACGAAGTAAGGAATTTTACGTCGCTCTACTCATCGCTCGTCGAAAAAAGAAAGCTTTTGGACAACCTGAACACGAACGAAACGGAGCGCAGGAACAGGATAGACATGCTTTCGTTTGCCGTTGACGAAATAGATGCGGCAAGGCTTAAACCGGGTGAGGATGAGGAGCTTGAAAAAGAGGAAAACAGGCTTTCTTCCTATGAAAAGCTTTTCAGCGACATTGAGGAAATCTGCGGTACATTCGACGGAAGCGAATCCGGTGGGGAGCCTGGAATCCTTTCTGTTTTGCACCGCCTGGGAAATACGGTTTCACATGCAGCGGCCATGGACAAAGGACTTGAGTCGCTTGAAAACCGCATAAGCTCATCATTCTACGAGCTTGACGACATAAGCAAGGAATTCAAGCATTACAGGCAGACGCTTGTATTCGACCCGGAGCATCTTGCCGAAGTGCAGGACCGCCTTGAACTCATCAACAAGCTCAAAAAAAAGTACGCGTCGTCATCGAAGGCTCCTTTGTCGGAAGTTTCGGACTATTATGAAAAAGCCCAGAAAGAGCTTTCAGTGCTTACTGATTCAAGCCAGGACAGGGAAAGCCTTGAAAAAAGCATAGCGGAATCAGAAAGGGAAGTATATGTGGCCGCAAAGCAGATAAGCGACAAGCGAAAGGCGGCATCGGAAAAAATGTCTTCTGCAATAGAAGAGATCCTTCATAAACTCGGCATGAAAGACACAAGTTTCCGCGTGAACCTTTCAGAAAAAGCCGGAAGCCTCATGACACAGAAATGCGGACCGTACGGGATGGATGACATTGAGTTCCTGATCAGCGCAAATCCGGGGTCACCGCTTATGAGCCTTGCAAAAATTGCGTCAGGAGGAGAACTTAGCCGCGTGATGCTTGCAATGAAAACCGTTCTTTCCGGGGCTGACATGGCAGAAACCCTTGTCTTTGACGAGATCGATACCGGAATCGGAGGGGAAGTTGCAGTTTCAGTCGGCGAGCATATGAAAAAACTTGCCGCAAACAAGCAGATTTTATGCATAACGCACTTAGCAAGCATAGCTGTTTATGCCGATAATCAGATAAAGATTCAAAAAGGTGTTGACGGAAGTTCTGCTTCAACCCATGTTTTCCCGGTTTCAGGAGACGAAAGGGTAAAGGAGGTGGCCAGAATGCTCTCAGGTGACGCTACGTCCGCGGCTTCGCTTGAACATGCTTCCGACATGCTTAGGAAATTTGGAGGATTGTAATGGCTGGTGCACAGACAGAACGCAAGGCAGAATTCTTAGAGCTTTCAAAGCCCATACATGACTTGATTGACAAGGAACTTAAAAAAGAAAAGACCGCGCTTGAAGAAATCAGGAAAAATCCAGAAGGATCCGAATACAAGAAAATCGGCCTTGCAGAAGACATGATTTATATAACAACCCTGTATCTTTCTATAAACACGCTTTCACTTAAAGTCCTGAAACTGAAAAACAACGATGCCCTCAACGACGGCCGCAAGATCATATACAAGGCCATAATCTACCTTGAGGAGGTGGTTTCCAACGTCGTTGACCTCATGCCGAGCGAACAGGCGGTAAAGCTTGAAAAGATTTCCGAAATGAAAATTGACAAGAGATTCTATCTCGTACGCAAGATCGGGCTTGTAATCCAGCTTCTTTCCGATGCACTGGGAGAAAACAGCAAATGGAAATGGTCTTTCGTAGAGCTTCGTGCGCGCTATGCATCCGTTGCGAAGAACCTTCTTGACCTGAAGGCTGCCGGAAGGGATTTCTACGATCCAAGCTGTGAGGACTACGACAATACGGTTTTCTACGTGCGCCTTGTAAAGCAGCTCATCGAAAAAAGCTCCATGGACTACCGCGACAAATACGAGCTTATGTCACGCAGCGAAGAGGACATGCAGATGGCAATCAACTTCCTTCTTGCACTCAGGCGCATTGCAATCAGCCTTGGTGAAAACGATGAAGCAGAGGAAATAAAGAAAAAGGCTCAGGTCTGGAAAACCAAGATGGAGACCGACCAGAAGCAGAGCAAAAAATAACTGCAAGGCCGGCGTTGCTATGAAAAAAGACTTTGTGCTGAAAATATTCGAAGGATTTTCAATAGAGCGGTGGAATGACCTTGTCCGTCCGTTTGATCTCGTGGAAATGGACAAAGCGGCTGAAAAGATGGTGCTGGCGTATATAATCGGTAAATACGAGGAAAACCGCGGTGCCGACGTAGATTGGGAATGGATGATCTATGCAGGCCTTTTCGACCTTCTCAAAAAGATTGCCCTTTGCGACATAAAAAGCCCGGTTCAGAGGCTTATCCATGCGGAATATCCTGAAGAATACAAGAAGCTCAACGAATGGGTCGTTTCCCAGTACAAGGATATGATATCGAACGACGGAATTTTTGCAAAGTTCACGGATTACGTCGGTAGGACAGCCGGATGCGTCAACCGTGTGACGGCAAGGATTTTCAGGGCGGCGCACAAATATTCTACGCTGCGCGAGCTTGAGATGATTTCCATGGTCAACGAACCTGAGCGCCTTGAAAAAATAAGGAAAGAAGTCAATGCAGACCTATACTCGTTCCTTGATCTGCGCGGACTCCAGCTTTTGATAACGAAACAGAAGCCTTTCGACCTGCTCATGCGCATAGAACAGCTTCGCTTCCAGACAAGATGGAATCAGACGCCGAGAGTTCCAAAGACATCCGTTCTGGGACACTGTTTTTTCGTTGCCGTGCTGACCCTTCTTTTCATGCATGAAACCGGTGTGAAAATGTGCCGGAAACGCGTGTACAACAATTTTTTCTCCGCACTTTTCCATGACCTTCCCGAGGCAGTCACAAGGGACATAATATCGCCGGTAAAGCAGGCAACCCATGGTCTTCCTTCAATCGTAAAGAACATAGAGGATGCAATCGTTTCCAAGGATTTGATTCCATACATGGAAGATTTCTACAAGGACGAGATACTTTATTTCACCAGCGACGAATTCTCGAACAGAATACTTTTGGACGGAAAGACATTGGAGACAAGCTTTGAGGAGCTGAACGAAAAATACAATTCGGACGAATACAATCCG
>JAFPKH010000219.1:0-9868 GCA_017424825.1 Treponema sp.
CATCAGGCTTTGCAATTCAGAAACCGGTGAAGAAATATGCCGTTTTGACATGAAAGACGTAAATCCAGATGCAACGGCCTTAATTGCAGGTGCCGTCTACAGATATAATGATGAGTGGAAATTTTCTGCAATCGGAGAAGCCTTGAGGGGTTGTTCCGATGTGTATGATGTTATTGCCAGATATGGTTATTAAAATTTAAGGAGAAAAATTATGGCTATAAGTCTTTCAAAAGGTCAGAAAGTAAGCTTGACCAAAGAGAACCCCGGTTTGACAGAAATCCGCGTAGGTCTCGGATGGGATGAAGTGCAGCAGGAGCAGAAAAAAGGATTTTTTGCCTCATTGTTGAGCGCTCCAAAAGAAGACATTGACTGCGATGCTTCTGTGTATCTTTTGAAAAACGGAAAGCTTGCGTCAGAAGATGACATTGTTTTCTTCAATAACTTGAAGCATAAATCTGGATCTGTGTATCATCATGGAGACAACCTTACCGGCGGTGGTGAAGGCGATGATGAGCAGGTTTCAATCAATCTTACAAAAGTTCCGGCAGAATATGACAGGATCGTTATTGCCGTGAATATTTATAAGGCAAATGAAAGAAAGCAGCATTTCGGATTGGTGCAGAATGCGTTCATCCGCGTCGTCAACAAGACCAACAACACTGAATTGTGCCGCTACAACTTGACTGACAATTATTCAGGAAGCACAGGCATAATCTTCGGTGAAGTCTACAGGCATGAGGGCGAATGGAAATTCAATGCTGTCGGTGAAGGAATTCAGGCATCATACATTACTGAAGTAGCAAAAAGATTCAAATAAAGGGCATCTCTAAAAACTCATTTTCAATGACTTTTTAGAGGTTCCATAAAAAACTGTTCAGAAATCAAAATGTATTCGGATAGATTTATAGAATGAAATGAGGATGTCCAAAGTTAATGTAATTTTGGGCATCCCTTTTTCATAAATCGGAAAATCTGCCTGTGCATTTTTTTTCTGGATTTAAAACCAAAAGAGGTGGAAATATATTATGGAGCCGATTAACAAAACGGATTTGATGAACGGCCTTTCTGATTCTCAGGTTTCAGAAAGCAAATCAAAGAACGGAACGAACGAACTTTCGAAAAAGGAAAAAGAATCCCTTTGGAAAATGTTCATCGGGGCATTTGATGATATCTGGATAAAGGTATTGTGCGCTGCCTTGGTATTAAAGATTGTGCTTGCGGTCTTGGGACATTTTGTACCTGCATTGAGCGGCGGAAACGATGTCGTTGAAATCGTCAGTATTGTGATTGCAATCGCACTGGCAACGGGATTCAGCACTTTGTCGGAATATAGGAATACATCCCGAAGTGAAGCTTTGCAGGAAGAATACAATAAGACTTATGCAAAAGTCATCCGTAACGGCAAGCTGATTAAAATCCTTACGAGCGAAATCGTAAAGGGTGACACGGTTCTTATCCAGGCCGGTGACAAAGTTCCTGTTGACGGTCTTTTGTTCGAAGGCACGATAAAAGTTTCTCAGGCGGCATTGAACGGTGAATCACGCGATGAAACAAAAAAAGCGACCGCTACAATGGAAGAAGCCGAAAGCACGGATTATGCCTCTGAATCCAAAGTGTTCATGGGATCTGTCGTTACTTCAGGCGAAGGCTATATGGTTGCGACGGTTATCGGTGATGCATCTGAACTTGGAAAGATTAACAAGGCACTTACAGATGATGATGAAGAAGAGGAAAGAAAGGATACTTCAAGCCTGAAACTTGAAAAAGTGGCTACCGGTATCGGTAAAATCGGTGTGACTGCCGCTGCTATTGCCGGTGTCCTGCATGTTGTGTTCTCCCTTATAAACAACGGATGGGCGGAAGGAAAGCTTGTCGTGACAATCCTTCTCCTTGTTGCAGAAGCTGTAATGCTTATGGCTTCAATCGTCATCATGGCTGTTCCTGAAGGACTCCCGATGATGAACAGTCTTGTTCAGTCAATGAATACGGAATCAATGTACAAGAAAAATATTCTTGTAAGTCATAAGGCTGCTTTTTCTGACAGCGCATATATGAATATCCTGTTCAGTGACAAGACCGGAACAATCACGGAAGGAAATCTGTCTCTCGTTGAGTTTATAACTGGTGACGGTGCGGTTTCCAACAGTATAATCGATTCAGAGTTTATCGAAGCTATCACTTTGAACAATCTTGCGAAAGTATCTGAAGGCGCTGCTATCGGAAGCAACAACATGGACCGTGCATTGCTTACCTATGCCTTGAACAACGGATATGATGATTCCAAAAATGATCCTTCAAAGGTTGCAGAAATCAGCGGATTCGATTCAGAAAAGAAGTGTGCGACCGTAACTCTTAAAGACGGAACGATTTATTGGAAGGGTGCAACTGAAAATATCATCAATCAGGTAACTCATTATGTCCTTCCGAATGGTGAAGAAAAACCGTTTACTGCAGAAGACAAAAAGAAAGTTGAAGAGCAGATGATTAATGAGGCAAAACGCACGATGAAGCTTCTTTCTGTTGCGAAGATTGCAAATGGAAAAACTGTTCTTCAGGCCGTGCTTTGTCTTCGTGACAATGTCCGCAAGGATGCCATAGAAACCGTCAAGATTTTGAACAAAGCCGGAATCCAGGTCGTTATGGTTACTGGTGATGCAGAGGAAACTGCCGTTGCAATTGCAAAAGAAGCAGGTATCCTTAAAAATGAAAGTACGGATGTTGTCCTTACGCATGAAACATTGGAAAAGATGTCTGATGAAGAGCTGAAATCAAAGATGCCGTTCCTCAGGGTGGTCAGCCGTGCAAAGCCGCTTGATAAAAAGCGTCTTGTATCCATTGCACAGCAGCTTGAAAATGTATGCGGTATGACGGGAGACGGAGTTAATGATGCTCCTGCGCTCAAACAGGCCGACATCGGTTTTGCAATGGGTGACGGAACAGCGGTTGCTCAGGAAGCCGGAGATGTGGTTATTCTCAACAACTCATTGACTTCTATAAAAGATTGTGTCTTGAACAGTAGGACAATGGCAAAATCCGTTGGTAAATTCCTTATTTTCCAGCTTACTGTTAACATCAGCACCTTGCTCATGAACATCCTTGCTCCAGTCCTTGGAATTGTCGAGCCGTTCTCTATCGTCCAGATTCTTTGGATCAACCTGATTATGGATACTCTTGCAGCCATGGCATTCGGCGGTGAACCGGTACTTGAACGCTACATGAATGAAAAACCAGCGTTGCGCACCGACAACATTTTGACAAAGTACATAAAATCGGCAATCGGCTGTGCATCTATTTTCATAACCGTCATATCCATTCTCATTTTGAAAGATGTGGGCGGATTTACGTCGATGATCATTCCTGAAGGCTGTAAAAATCCTGAATTGTATACGAAGACATTTATGTTTGCGTTCTTCATCTATTCGATTATTTTCAACAGTCTGAACACAAGATCAGAAAAAGCAAATCTTTTTGAGCATCTGGGTGAAAACAAGAGGTTCGCTATCGTTATGGGTTCAATCTTCATTCTCCAGACATTGATAATTGAGTTTGGAGGAGCTGTCTTTGAAACCGTAATGCTTGAACCAAAGGCACTTTTGATATCCATGGGATTGGGGCTTTTGATCATTCCGGCAGATTTGATCCGCAAGCTTTTTGTAAGAAGCAAATAAGCGGCAAAGCGTTTTAAAATGTCACCTTGGATTTGATTCTATATCTTCCATTAGATCATGAATCAGATTCGGGGTGATAATTTTTTGACGTTCGGTGACCGTCTTTCAGGCAGCCTGTTTTATGACAATTTTTGCTTCAGATTTGGACAACACTCTCATTTACTCATACAAGCACGATATAGGAAACGAAAAAAGAAACGTTGAGCTGTATCAGTCAAGGGAGATTTCTTATGTCACGGACAAAACGTATTCTCTGCTGCATGAACTGAGCGGGAAAACTCTTTTTGTTCCCGTTACGACCAGATCAATCGAGCAGTACAAGCGGATAGATTTTGGAATCGGGGATATAAAATATGCTTTGGTGTGCAACGGAGGCGTGCTGCTTGTAAACGGCAAAAAAGATTCAGCATGGTATAATGAGTCATTGGATCTTGTAAAACCATGCCTTGATGAACTGAACAAAGGAATGTCCATTTTAGAAAAAGAGCCGTCAAGAAAATTTGAAATCAGGTTTATTGAAAATCTGTTTGTGTTTACAAAATGTGAAAATCCCAAGTCGGTAGTCGAGCTTCTTAGAAACAGCTTGGATGAAAATCTTGTGGATGTCTTCAACAATATAGAAAAAATTTATATTCTTCCTAAATCTTTGGACAAAGGCGCGGCAATCAGAAGATTTAAGAAGCATATAAATGCCGGTACTGTGATATCTGCCGGTGACAGTGAATTTGATGTTTCAATGCTGGAAAACGCCGACATAGGAATGGTTCCCGTAGATTTTAGCTGGAATCTTTCTTCAAAAAACAGGATATTAAGGAATTCGTCCGAAAAATTGTTTTCAGAATTTGTTTTGGAAAATGCATTGAATTTTTTAAGTAATCCGCTCGAACAAATTCGGCAAGATGGAGAGAAATAATGGATAACAATTTTGTATTGCCGGAAACTGAAAAATCTTTGAATCTGATAATTTCAAAAATAAAGCGTTCCTTTGATATTTCGTTTTTGTGTTTTTCGGGGCTTTATGCGGCATATACTGTTTTCAGAATAATTTTCATGAAAGAGTATTTTGTCCTCAACATTATTCTCTGCGCTGTCGCATGGGGAATATTCATAATAAATGCCCTGGAGTTTTTCAAAAAAATCCGTTTCAATCACACGCTTCATTTGGTGTTTTCAATCCTAAAGCGGGTGATTTGTATTTTCATATTCACAATCAGTTTTATCAATCTTTTTTCATCATCTGATAAAATACTTCCGTATAAAATATTGTTCACTATGTTCTGCGGCGTAGGTCTTATCATTTCCGTAATCGGTGACATATTCAGCGCAACCATTCCTGTTTGGACGCAGACAATATTGACCAGTTTCAAATCAGATATAGAAATATCAGGATTGGCGGAAAGAAGCTTTGATCATCTTAAAGAAGAAATAAAAAAAGACGGAATCAAAGGAAAGCTGGCATCAGGTGCAATTCAGGCAGGAAATTCACTCGCTCAAAATATGATAAAAAAATTCTTCAAAGGCAAGGATGAAAGCTGATGAACAAAATGTTTATTTCAATTGCAAAAAGAGAAAACAATACAAAAAGGGGATACTTGATTGTAAATCCTACGCAGGGAAAGCATATTCCGGTTTCTCCAAAGATTTCGCTTTCTGTGTTCAGTGATTTGGCAAAGAAAATCGAAGGCAAATATGAAAATGAACGCATTCTTTTCATAGGATTTGCAGAAACGGCAACGGCAATAGGTGCGCAGGTTGCAGTTACGACCGGTATGCCGTATATACAAACCACCCGTGAAATTATACCGGATGTCGAATATATTTTTTTCTCGGAAGAACACAGCCATGCAACGGAGCAGAAGCTTGTAAAGACAGATTTGGACAGCGTGATTGAAAATGTAGACAGGATTATTTTTGTTGAGGATGAAGTTTCAACCGGAAAAACAATCCTTAACATCATAAATATGCTGCAGAAAACTTATGAGAAAAAATTCCGCTTTTCAGTTATGTCCATATTGAACGGCATGACACCGGAAGATATGGAAAGATATGCAGGCATAAACATTGAGTTTTTGTATTTGGAAAAAATTGACCGCAGTTCTTTTGAAAAGATTGCCGCTCAGTTTGAAATAAAGGGCGAAGAAAATCCATGTGACCTTTCTCCTGCTGATTATTCCGTTGTTTCAATAAACGGATATATGAATGCAAGGCGGCTTGTCGATTCAAACCAGTATTTAAAATCATGCTCGGATTTTGCGGACAAAATAATACAAACGCAGAACATTGCATCGGGCAAAAAAATACTTGTTCTTGGAACGGAAGAATTTATGTATCCGGCAATATTTGCAGGAAAAAAAATCGAGGAATTGGGAAATACGGTCAGGACACATTCTACGACAAGAAGCCCTATTTCCGTATATTCAGAAGAAAATTATCCTTTGCATTCCCGTTTTCAGCTGGCAAGCTTGTATGATCCTGCCCGGACGACATATCTTTACAATTTGGATCATTATGATAAAGTTTTGATTGTTACTGATTCAGCATTGGAAAATCCGGAGGGAATAAGTTCCCTTATTAATGCCGTAAAAAAATTTTCAAAAGACATAACTGTCATCAGGTGGATAAAATGAGAAGCTCCTATAGCGAAAAAGATGTCGTTCTTCTGCTAAAAGACATTACGGGAATGATAGAACCGCAGTCTACGGAAGAAAGGGAAAAGCTGATACAATCCGGAAAGCACTATTGTGAAATGCTCCCGATAGAATATGTACCGACACAAGAATATATGAATGTATATAATCAGTCTCTCGCTGCATTTTCAAAATCCGTTGCGAACGCTACGGCTGTTTTGTCAGAAAAAATAATCAGGCAAAAGGGAAACGGCGTGGTTCTGGTTTCTTTGGCAAGGGCAGGAATCCCGATAGGAATTTTGATCAAGCATTATATTTCTTGGAAATATAAAATCAACGTTCCTCATTATTCAATATCCATAATCCGCGGCAAGGGAATTGACAAGAATGCCATGAAATATATTTTGGAACGCCATGCTCCTGAGCAGATTCAGTTTGTTGACGGTTGGATAGGAAAAGGTGCAATCCTTGGAGAACTTGAAAAAGCCCTTTCTGATTATAATGATGTTTCCGCAGATTTGGCCGTTATTTCAGATCCGGCGAATATTACTGAATTGTGCGGTACTCATGAAGACATACTGATTCCAAGCTCCTGTCTGAACAGCACTGTTTCTGGATTGATCAGCAGAACCGTATTAAGAGATGATTTAATTGGTGAAAATGATTTTCATGGCGCGGTGTTTTACGAAAACCTCAGGAATTCGGATCTTTCATATTCATTCATAAAATCAATTGAAAAAGAATTTTCTGATGATGCAAAAGAAGATTTTGTCCCTGAATCTGGAAACGGAAGGGATGAAGTTTTAGACATAGCGGATCATTTTGGAATAGATGACATAAATCTGATAAAGCCGGGAATTGGAGAAGCGACCAGGGTTTTATTGCGACGGCTTCCTTGGAGAATAATAGTCGATAAAAAATTTATGGATTCTCCTCAGCTTGGTCATCTTTTAAAGCTTGCGGAAGAAAAAAATGTGCCTGTGGAAGAGTATCCGTTAAAGCATTATAAGTGCTGCGGAATAATAAAAAAACTGGCTGATGCATGAGCGGGGAAAAAATGATAAGAGTTTGGTTTAATCATTGGTTCAGTACTTCTTACGGCATAATTGAACTGATGAAAAAAGACGGCAAAGAAAAAATCCATGTTATCGGAAGCAACAGCCAGATTAATTCCGTCATAAAAAAAGTGTGCGATGAATGGTATCTTGATTCGGATGCTTCAGGAAATGATTATATTGATTTTGCTTTGGATTTTTGCAAGGAACATAAAGTCGATGTTTTTGTTCCAAGGCGGAACATGATAGAAATCAGCAAAAACAAAAAGAAGTTTGAACAAATCGGCGTAAAACTTTTGCTTGATGATTATGAAAAAATCGAACCGCTGAATGACAAGGCAAAGACGTATGAGCTTTTGGGAAAAATTCCGTCGGTGATTATCCCTGAATTTGAAGTGGTCAATTCTTATGAAGAATTTGAGGCGGCATATAAAAGGCTTCATGAAAATCATTCTCAGGTTTGCGTGAAATTTGTCCAAGATGAAGGAGCGATGAGCTACAGGCGGATAGCAGAAGACGGTGATCCTGCTGATTCCATAAGGTCGTATGCCAGGGCGCAGGTTTCGTTTGAAAAATATGCAGCTGCCTTGAAAAAAATCGGCACGTTCGATGATTT
The DNA here is from genome assembly GCA_017424825.1 of Treponema sp. GTDB lineage: Bacteria > Spirochaetota > Spirochaetia > Treponematales > Treponemataceae > Treponema_D. The sequence goes on from JAFPKH010000219.1 coordinate 7,967, forward strand.
GATGGTGATGGAATATCTACCGGGCAGTGAAATAAGCGTTGACTGCTTGAACACAAAAAAAGGATTGATTGCCGTTCCGCGCTGCAAAGGTAGCGGTCGTGATGAAAAAATAATTGCAGATTCCGAAATATTGAAAATGTCGCAGGATATCATGGAAGCAATAAATCTGGAATATCCTTTTAACATTCAATTTAAAATCAAGGACAATAAGCCGTATCTGCTGGAAATAAACACAAGAATGTCAGGCGGCATCCAGATGACATGCCTTGCAGAAAACATAAATATTCCGAACATCGCACTGAACAAGGTTCTTGGAAATGATTTGGATTGGAATTTTGAGCTGAAGGAAAAGATTGTTTCTTATATAGAGATTCCTGTTGTAATTTCATAGACTGAAGAATTTTTCATAAACTTATTGCCAAATTTTTTAATGTCAATTATTCTGCTTTCTATGAAATTTGTTAAACAGTTTTGTATCATTTTATTGATTTCCGTGATCGGTGAGCTTTTGAACTTTTTGATTCCCCTTCCGATTCCCGCCGGTATTTATGGCATGGTGATTTTGTTCGTCTGTCTTAAAACAAAGTTGATAAAATTGTCCGCCGTAAAAGATGTCGGGCATTTTTTCATTGAGATTATGCCTGTGTTTTTTGTTGCGCCGGGTGTCGCTATTTTGGAGACGGTTCCGACTTTGAAAAAATATTGGTGGCAGTTTTTGCTGATTACAGTCGTGTCGTTTTTGTTTGTATTTTTTGTTGCCGGTCACACAAGCCAGGGACTTATAAAACTATTCGGAAAGCATAAAAAAGAAAAGGCTGTTGAAAATCAAGCGGAGGAGAAAAAATGAAAGAGTTTTTCACGACATCTGTCTTTTTTTGCGTGCTGATAACGGTCGGCTCATATTTGTTCGGATGTTTTTTAAAGAAAAAATTCCACTTCAAGATTCTGAATGGAATGATTATTTCGATCGCCATATTGATTCCGGCTGTGATTTTTTTGCCTATGGATTTGAAAGATTATCAGGCGAACACAAAAGTCCTGAATTTCTTTTTGACGCCTGCCACAATCTGTCTTGCGATTCCTCTTTACGAGCAGTTTGAAAAATTGAAGTCGAACTGGAAGGCAATACTTGGCGGAATCCTGGCTGGTGTTGCAGCGAATCTGGTTTCGGTTTTGGGATTTTGTCTTTTGCTGAAAATCGGACACACGGAATATGTTTCGCTTCTTCCAAAATGCGTCACGACAGCAATCGGTCTGAGCCTCAGTTCAGAAGTCGGAGGTGTTCCTGCAATCACCATGGCGGCAATCGTCATTACAGGGAATCTTGGAAACATTTTTGCCGAGCACCTTTGCAAACTCTTCCGAATCACGAACGATGTCGCGCGCGGAGTTGCAATCGGCACTTCATCCCATGTTCTGGGAACGGCAAAAGCACTGGAAATCGGTGAGGTCGAAGGTGCTATGAGCAGTCTTTCGATAGCGGTAGCCGGACTTTTGACGGTTATAGGCGCAACTTTTTTTGTGAAATTTATTTGATTACGGCAACCACTTTTTCTTCCGAACCGGTGAACGGAGTTTTGTTGAAATCAGAGTAAAAATCGATTTTGGTATAGCCGGCTTCTTTTGCGAATGATTCAATCTCTTCTTTTTTCAATGGATAGATTTTTTCATCCGTAAAGACCGGCATCAATTTTCCGCTTCCGGTTTCCACATCCTGATTCAAAATCCATGTCCCGTCATTTTTACATGAAATTTTTGTAAACAGTTTTGTCCTGATGCTTTCTCTCGTCGGCAGAACAGGATTTTTTTCGTTGAATATATTGTAATTATAAAGCGAAATGACCAAAGTTCCGTCTTCGTCAAGCATTTTCCTACAGTCAAAAAAGAATTTGCGGATTAATG
>JAFPKH010000220.1:0-3487 GCA_017424825.1 Treponema sp.
ATCGATTTCTTCCATTGGACCCGTCAGGGGGAGTTCAGGTTCGATCCCAGATGCTTTCCCGACCCCGAGGCGATGATAAGGGAACTTTTGTCCATGGGCATTAAGGTCTGCGTATCCGTGTGGCCGACCATCGATCAAAAGTCGGAGAATTTCGGGGCTATGGCTGATTCGGGATATCTTGTAGCTGCGGATCGAGGTTCCGGAATCCACATGGACTGGCTTGGAAACACGGTGTTCTATGATGCTACGAATCCGGGGGCAAGGAAATTCGTGTGGGACTGCTGCAGGAAAAACTATTATGACAAGGGAGTGAAGATTTTCTGGCTCGATGAAGCTGAACCCGAATACGGACCTTACGACTGGGACCTTTTCCGCTATCATGCGGGACCGGTGCAGCAGTGTGCGAACATTTATCCTGAATGTTATGCGGAAGGATTTTACGACGGACTGAAATCTGCGGGGGAAAGCGAATCGATGAGCCTGGTTCGTTCTGCCTGGGCCGGAAGCCAAAAATACGGGGTGCTTACCTGGAGCGGCGACATACATTCTGATTTCAGGGCGTTCAGGGAAAACCTTCAGGCGGGACTCAACATGAGCATGGCGGGAATCCCGTGGTGGACAACCGACATAGGCGGATTTGTGGGCGGAGATCCAAGGAGTGAGGATTTCAGGGAGCTTCTGGTCCGCTGGTTTGCATGGGGAACGTTCTGTCCGGTTATGCGCATGCACGGTGAAAGGCCTCCGTACATACCGTTGGAAAAGGGGACCGAGATCATTGACGGAGTTCCTCAGTGGGGAAGTGCACAGCCCAATGAAATCTGGTGTTTCGGCGATGAAAACTATGAAATCATGAAAAAGTTCATATTGGTCAGGGAAAGGCTGCGTCCGTACATCAAAAAGTGCATGGAAGAGGCGAGCAGAACCGGTGCTCCTGTTGCAAGACCCATGTATTACGATTTTCCGTCCGACGAAAACTGCCTTGTAATGAAGGACCAGTACATGTTCGGACCCGATCTGCTGGTTGCTCCGGTAATGGAAAAGGGCATGACTGGGCGTTCGGTCTATCTTCCTTACGGTCATGCGTGGAAGGATGCCGTTGACGGAAAGGTTTACGAAGGGGGCGTGAGGATTGAAGTGGACGCACCGTTGGACGTAATTCCCGTATTCATAAGGGATTGTGCCGACATAGCCGTCTATTGAGTCTCTGTTTGGCCGCTGAAAAACGGTTTCGGCGGTCTTTTTTTTTGCATTTCATCGATTTGCGCTCACACCCTTGAACTAAAATACCTTAACATGTATAATTATTGGAATAATCTTTGATTAAACTGCATAATTATACGCTGTTGTGGAGGCTGACATGAATGAAGAAATCGATATGTGCAATGAATTCATCAAAAAGGTTACCGTTGAAACAAAAAAGAACGACCCGATAGATCCCGACCTCTATCAGAAATATGACGTAAAGCGTGGACTTCGTTATGCAGACGGTCGCGGTGTTCTTGTAGGCCTTACACATATCGGTGATGTTGTCGGCTATGAGATGGACGAAAATGGAAACAAGGTTGCAATTCCAGGCCGCCTGATTTACCGTGGATATTCAGTTGAAGACATTGTTCATGACGCTCAGAAAAACCATCAGTTTGGATATGAGCAGTGCGTTTACCTCCTTCTTTTTGGAGAACTGCCCACACAGCAGCAGCTGGATGAATTTACCTATGTCCTTGGTGCGTTGAGGACCCTTCCGCCAAATTTCACGGAAGACATGATCATGAAGGCTCCTTCCAGCGACATAATGAACAAGATTGCCCGTGGAGTGCTTGCTTCATATTCCTATGACAGTGATCCGGAAAACCGTGACGTGCAGAATGTCATGCGTCAGTGTGTTGAGCTAATCTCCCGTTTCGGAACCCTTGCAGCCTACGGATACCAGGCAAAGAGGCGTTACTATGACGGAAAGAGCATGTACATCCACAATCCGGACCCCAGCTTGAGCACATCAGAGAATTTCCTGCGCCTTATTCGTGCGGACAAATCATACACACGCCTTGAAGCCGAAATCCTTGACCTTGCGCTTATCCTTCATGCAGAGCACGGTGGTGGAAACAACTCATCTCTAACGATTCATGTCGTCTCTTCTGCTGATACGGATACATATTCCGCTGTTGCCGCTGCCGTCGGTTCACTTAAGGGACGCCGTCATGGTGGTGCAAACATCCGCGTAATGGAAATGATGGATGAAATCAAGTCCAACGTAAAGGACTGGAGCAACGAGAAGGAGATTGCTGAATACCTCCGCAAGATCCTGCATAAAGAGGCATTCGACCACACCGGCTTGATTTATGGTCAGGGACATGCTGTTTATACGGTCAGCGATCCGCGTACCACACTGCTAAAGGCAAAGGCCACCGAACTTGCCAAAGAAAAGGGCTGCGAGGAAGAACTCAACCTGTATAACATAATTGAACGGATTGCCCCTGATGTCATCTACGAAAAGCTCGGGGACAAAAAGCGCATCTGTGCCAATGTCGACTTCTATTCAGGCTTTGTCTATTCCATGCTGGGAATTCCGCGTGAACTGTTTACGCCATTGTTTGCCATAGCCCGTATTGCAGGCTGGAGCGCACACCGCATAGAGGAAATTGTTGCAGGAGGCCGCATTTACCGCCCGGCATACAAGAATGTTCTGGAAGAGCGTGATTACGTGCCGATTGAAGAAAGGGTTCAGAACCCGCTTGGACCGGATAAGGTTCAGGATGATGACGGTGGGACCGCAGGACCTTCGGACTAGGCGATTATAAACTTAAAGTAATAAAATAGGAGTCAGATAAAAATGGAAGGGGATATCTTACTGTTCATCCAAAACAACATCCGGATGCCGTTTTTGGATGCGATTATGAAGGGCATAACTTTTCTTGCGGATCACGGATGGTTCTGGATTACGCTTTCACTGGTGCTGCTGATTTTCAGGAAGACGCGCAAAGTGGGCTTCATGTGCTGTTTTGCCATAGGATGCATGTTCCTGATCAACAACATCTGCATAAAGCATATAGTAGACCGGACTAGGCCCTACGAGGTGATACAGGGGCTGGTTCCTCTGGGTAACCTTCCCGATGATTCTTCTTTCCCGTCAGGACATACGGCCATTTCCTTTGCCGTATCAATTGTCCTTCTTTTCACCACAAAAAAACGCTTTGGAATTCCTGCTGTGATTCTTGCCGTCCTGATAGCCCTGTCACGCATGTATGTAGGTGTTCATTATCCGACGGATGTCTTGGGCGGAATGGCGGTCGGAATAGTCTGCGCGTGCATTTCCCTCTGGCTGGGACCCAAACTGTGGAATATAGCCGTAAAAATCCTTCCGTTTCTGGATGATAAGAAAAAGACTGCCTGAAAAGCTCTCTCTTACTGAAAAACTCTGCTGAATTCACATATTTTTTTATTAAAAAATGTTGACGATAGGCGTATATTTTTAGTATTTTTTCCTATA
>JAFPKH010000221.1:0-8542 GCA_017424825.1 Treponema sp.
GAAAAGTATTTTTGCCCATACCGGATTTTTTTTGTCCGTGCAAAAAATCAGCAGTATAAGTCCCCAGAACAAAGCCCATATTACGCTGGTCTGGTTGAAAAATGAATCCACGCATGGAATGAAAGAATGGCCGCTCAAATAGTTGTATGGAAAATGCGAGATTACGGCGAATATAAAAAGCCTGAGCGCATATTTTTTTACGTTGTGCGTGTAATGGAATCCTTCCGATATGAAAAACCACATTATTGGTGCGGTGATTCTTCCGATTGCATGAAAAATCATTACGTACCATACGGTTGAAAATCCGGGGAAAAAAATCCATGCAGCATGGTCAAGCGTCATCGCCGCTATTGCAATCAGTTTCAGGTGATTTGAATTTAAGTTTCTTTCCATGATTTTTATTTTATCAGAATGAATGTAGATAGTCAGCACGAATTCCGGTTTTGCAGGCGATTGAAATTTTATTGATAAAACAATACACTGTCATCACACAAAATTGCAGGAAAGGAAAGACTGATGGACAATGAAGTAAACGTGGTAATCAATAAGATGTCTCAGGAATTGAGCCATAATTATACGGAGCAGAAACTTTTTGACGTAAGCCTGGATGAAAGGCTTCCCAACAAGGATGCAATCCTCTTTATCATGGAAGAGCTTCAGAAAATCACTTTTCCCGGATTTTTCGGAAACGAAAACATGGCGTATTCAAACAAAGAAGCTTTTGCAGGACATGAGCTGGCATTGCTTTACGACAAGCTTTATCATGAAATCAAGGCGGCCCTGAAATATACTTACAAAGAAAAAGAATACGAAAACCTGCGCAAAGAAGCAAAATCCATCACTCTTGAATTTATAAAAAAAGTCCCGGAAGTGCAGTCGCTTCTGCTCAAAGACGTCGATGCAGAATTTGACGGTGACCCGGCGGCAAAAAGCAGGCAGGAAGTGATTTTTTCATATCCTGGTTTGTATGCGATTTTTGTGTACAGGTATGCGCATGTACTTTACGGCCTGAACGTTCCTTTTATCCCGAGGATTATGACGGAGCACGCGCACAATCTTACCGGAATAGACATAAACCCCGGCGCTACTATCGGAGAATATTTTTTCATCGACCATGGAACTGGAATCGTAATCGGGGAAACCACCACCATCGGAAAACATGTGAAGCTTTATCAGGGCGTTACTCTCGGAGCTTTGTCAACCAGCAAGGGACAGGGGCTTTCCGGTGTCAAGCGTCATCCGACTATTGAGGACAACGTTGTGATTTATGCAAACACGACCGTGCTTGGCGGTGAAACTGTCATCGGTGAAAATTCCGTTGTGGCTGGAAACACGTTCGTTACTTATTCAGTCCCGGCCAATACGAAAGTTGCTTCAATGCAGCCTGAGCTTAAGCTGAAAGTCCGCTCATAATGCCGTCATGAAAAATAAAATCCGCCTGCAGATCAGGTTCTTCGGAAGGGTTCAGGGAGTAGGATTCAGATGGACTGCAAAAAATCTTGCGTCGCTCCATGGACTGACCGGCTGGGTTTTAAATGATTGGGACGGAACCGTGCTGATGGAAATTCAAGGCGAAAAATCCGGTATTGATTCCATGATTGAACGCCTTGATTCCGACAGATTTATTGAAATCGAAAGAATGGAAAAAGAAAGCATCCCGACGGTCGAGTATGAGAGGGAATTTAAAATCAAGCATTGACTGGCGGTTGTTTGTTTTATTCCGGTTTGAGCGCATCCAGCATATACTCATCGGGTATTTTTGAAGGATGCCCGGATTTCGTTATGCACGCCCATTCCACGTCAGCTTCTATGCATACAGTACCGTCTTCTTTTTTTATTGTCTGATGAAAAGCTCCCCTTACAAGCTTGATGTTTTTTACGCTTGTTTCAACCGTCAGATTGTCGTTGAGCACTGCAGGGGCCTTGTAAAAAATATCTACGTGCGTGATGAACAAAAAATATCCCGCGTCATAAAATTCCTTGTATTTGAATCCTATTTGATTCAGAAAATCCATTCTTGCATGTTCAAGATATTCTTGGTAAACAGCGTTGTTCACGTGATTGTATGAATCCAGTTCATATGAGCGGACCGTAACCTGCGTTTTGTAAATCATTTTTTCATCCTTTTTATTGTTTGAAATTCAAACTAATGATTGCACATATCTTTGATAATTGTCAATTGACGTAGATGACAAAATTCCATGCAGGATGTAGAATGTTTTTATGGAAGATTTGCCTGATGTAAGCCGTGAAAAAAATGAAATCAAAAAACGGCCGCAATTTCATTTTTCGTGTCCCAAAGGATGGTGCAATGATCCGAACGGATTTTCTTTTTTCGGAAACTGCTTTCATCTTTTTTATCAGTGGCATCCTTATTCGACCGTCTGGGGAAGCATGCATTGGGGACATGCATCGACTGAAGATTTTGTGAATTGGAAAATCCTCCCTACTGCCCTTACCCCTGATTCTGCATTTGATTCGGAAGGATGTTTTTCCGGCACTGCAATAGATTACGGGGGCGCTCACCTTCTCTGCTATACCGGCGTTACAAATTCCGGCGGCAACATGATTCAGGCACAGTGCATTGCAATCGGAGACGGAACGAAATACGAAAAGCTTGGTTCAAATCCTGTCGTGGATAAAAAAAACGTTCCTTTTGAATTCCAGGTTCAGGATTTCCGTGATCCGAAAATTTTCAAAAAGAACGGAAACTTGTACATGCTTTGCGTCCTCAAAAAAAATGACGGCGGCGGAGCGATGGTTTTGTTCCGTAATGAACCAAATAGAAAAATCGATGGATGGAAATTCGTAGGCACGCTTTTTGAATCTGCTGACGGAAAAACAAAAATGTGGGAATGCCCGGATTATTTCGAGCTTGACGGAAAGGACACGTTTCTTTTTTCACCGCAAGGAATGACAGAAGATTTTGAAAACGGATTCCACGAAGGAAACAATTCCGTCTATACATACGGCAGATTGGATTTACAGGATTTCAATTTCACTCCGCAGTTCCATAACGGATCTTTTTCCTATGCGCAGATTGATTACGGCATTGATTTTTATGCGCCTGAAACAACGCTTTCTCCGGACGGCAGACGGATCATGATTGCCTGGATGTCTTCATGGGAAAGCCCCGTCACACCGGAAGATTTTTCATGGTCAGGCATGATGACTTTTCCCCGCGAGCTTTTTTTCAGGAATGAACGGCTTTGGCAGATTCCGGTCAGGGAAATAGAGCGGTTCAGAAAAAATCACCGGACGTTTGAAATTTGCTGCGGAAGCACAATGAGTCTTCCCGTAAGCGATCCAAGGCATTTTGATTGTGAAATTGAATTTGCATCAGATGGCATTGAAAATGACGGCGGATTTTTTTCAATTAAAATTGGAGATGAAAAATTTTTTGCATCTTTGCGCTATGAAAGAAAATCCGGACTGCTTACGTTTGACAGGACGAATACTATAGGCGGTGGAGGAAAAATAAAAAAGCGCAGCGTTAAAATAAAACCGGATGCCGAAGGAAAAATTTCATTGCGCATACTTTCGGATACAAACTCTTTGGAAGCATTCGTGAACGGCGGAGAACTTGCTTTTACGAACGTATTTTTCATTCCTCCTGATTCAAACGGCCTGCACATAAAATCAACCGTGAGAGCCTGCGTAAAAATTGATTATTATGAAATCTGCGTGGAGGATAAAAAATGAATGCAGCGGTATTTTTCCCTGGGATCGGATATAGGTTCAATCGTCCGCTTTTAAAAGCTCCGGCTGATTTTGCAGCTGAAAATGGAATCAAAATAATAAAGGTGGATTATGACGGATTTCCTGAAAATGCAAAGCAGAATCTGGATTCCGCCGTAAGGACTGCGCTTGATCAGACCGAAAAAATCCTTGAGGGAATAGATTGGTCTTCATTTGAAAAAATATTTTTCATCGCCAAAAGCATCGGGACGGCTGCCGCATGCATTTATGCCGATGCGCATGGAATCAAATGCAGGAAAATCCTTTTCACTCCCATACCGCAGACTTTTTCCGTACACATTGAAGATGCCGTTGCCTTTTACGGAACTTCCGATCCATGGATTTCGCAAAAAGACGTAACGGCCGGGTGCGAAAAAAATTCAATTCCGCTTTTTGTTTATGACGGGATGAATCATTCGCTCCTTTGTGAGGACGAAGCAAAAAATCTTGCGGTGATGGATGACGTTATGAAAAAGAGCTTCAATTTCATATCCGCCGTTCTTTAAGGAATGTATTTACAATCTGCCGCTACATTCCCTTGAAGCACAGGTCAACTTCAAAAGTTCCCTGGCGAGTAATGAACGGAACGCCTATTATATGGGTATTCCTTGGCCATGAGATTACGTGGTTTTCTCCCAACAGTATATACGGTGCAGATACGCTTATGTTTTTTGTCGTCATTGCAGAAATTGCGTTACCTGTAATGATATTCGTAAATTCTGTTACGAGGTCTTTTGTCATAGCCTCTTTTTCTTCCGGTGAATCTGTCATGACACCTGAGATGTCAAGCATTTTGGAGGCAAGCAGCTTGTGGAGCCTGAACGCAACGATACCGATTTCATCACCTGAAACCGCGACGATTCCAGAAATCTCCCAAGGATGCGTGCCTATCGGATTAAGGAGGTACGGCTGCTTATTCTGAGGAACAATATTAAACATCTGCGAGAAAGCGTCTTGGCAGGCGCTTAAAAACGGGTTTAAGAATGATGCTTCCATGCATATAGTATACCCCCAGTTTTGGAATTATGCAAAAAAAATTATAAAAAAATCATAATGTGCGGAACAAATTTTTTAATTTTTGCTATAATAGTGTGCATACCCTGATTGAAGGCAGTGTAAAAAATGAGAAAATCAGCCGAAAATTCGACCTATGCCGTAAGCTTGTATTTTGATGATGAAACCAGTGCAAAAATCTTGAAATACGTTGAGCGTGTTGCAAATGCTGCCGGAAATTCTTTTATGACTGATAATTCCGTTCCTCCGCACGTCACTCTGGGAATGTTCCATGCTTGTGACGGTGCAGTGCAGGAAATGAAAGATTTGTTCAGGAATTTTTGTGAAAAGGCCGGTAAGATTTTTCCGCTGAAGATTTCTGGTGCCGGAACTTTTTTGAACAAGGTGATTTTCTTTCGCTTTGAAGAAAATGAAAGGCTCCATGAATTGAACGCAATGCTTCATGAATCTTTTTTATCTTTTTTTGAACCTGGAGGAAACAGAAACTATCTTCCTGAAAACTGGTTCCCACATGTCTCTCTTGCCATGAAGCTCAGACCGGATGAATTTGAAAAAGGCATTCGTGAGGCAGAATCTTTTTTTAAGGAGAATGATTTTTTGCGCGGTGCAAAAATTGTTTCGGCAGGACTTGCGCATTGCAATCCGTATTCGGAGATTTCTTTCTTTTCTCTTTCCAATGGTGACAATCTTTCCGTATCCCAGCGTCATAATAATATGGCGGCAATCCGAAGCACGGGGAACAGCCTTGAAACACAGCTCCGCAGCAGGCTTTTTAAATTCGGTTTCCGTTTCCGAAAAAATGACAAGAGACTTTTGGGCAGCCCGGACATTGTTTTTCCCCGTTATCATGCGGTGATATTTGTAAACGGATGTTTCTGGCATGCACACGGATGGAAAGCAGATGATTCGTCTTTTGGCAAAACTGATTTTGAAAAATATTTGTATAACAAAAAACGCTGTGAGAAATTCCGTTTTCCCCATACCAACGTTGATTTTTGGTACAAGAAATTCAAGCGCAACCAGGAACGCGACATAAGGGACATTCAGGAACTTCTTGAACAAGGCTGGAGAGTCGGGGTGGTTTGGGAATGTTCGCTCACAGGAAAAAAACGCCGTGAAAAAATAAATGACGCTGCGGCATCCATTTCATTTTGGCTTGAAGAAGAAATAGAAGAAAGGTTCCGTGAATTCTGATTTTTTTATGTGACATCTTTTTTGAAGCCAAAGACTCTTGTTATGCAGGCTTATTTTTTTGTAAAATGAACCATGGCGCAGGACATCATTCCGATTACAGATGACATTTCATATCTTCCGGCAAGTACGGTACCGCTTTCATGCGACGTTGTTTTTATAAAAAGTTCAGGATGCACGTGGATTTTTGACGTAGGCGCATGTCCGGGCGCAGCTTGTGCAATCAATGGAATCAGCGGAAAGAAAAATATCGTCATATCACATTTCCATCAGGATCACACAGGAAATCTTCCGCTTGTTTCGTATGACAGTCTTTTCGTGAGCGGATATACGGAAAAGCATGTTCATGCAGGAACCGTGATTTCTGCTCCGGCATTTTTTGATGACGTGAAAGTGTTTCCCATGCCGTCGAGCCATGCAAAAGGATGCCTTGCGCTTGTCCATGGTGACTATGCATTTTTGGGGGACGGTGCGTTTTGTAAATACAAGGGGAACAGCCGCCTTTACAACGTCCAGATTTTGAATGACATGATTTCATTTATGGAAAATCTTCCGTGTAAATATTTTGCGCTGGATCATGAAAAAAAATTCATACAGCAAAAAGAAATGATGATAGCCATTTATAAGAAAATTTATTCCAATAGAAAACAAGGGGAGCCTTACATAAACGTCAACGGATTTTTTTCGGACCGTGATTTTTTGTAATGCATTTTCGCTTTTAAAAAAATCCCCTCTCTGCACACGGAGGAGAATGCTTTATGCAGAAAGGGGGAATGAAAGTTCTTTGTCAGCGCAGCTTAGTGTTTGTATGCGTCGTTGTGCACTCCGGCAATGGCTCTTCCGCTCGGTTCATCCATTTTGCCCCATGCTTCGTCCCATTCCAATGCCTTGGCCGTTGAGCATGCCACTCCTGCTTCGTGAGGAACTGCTTTTGCCGCACTGTCGCTTGGGAAAAGCCGGCTGTAGATTTCGCGGTAATAATATTCTTCTTTTGTTTTCGGAGGATTTACCGGGAATCGGTTTTCACGTCTTGCGAATTCTGCATCGCTTACTTTTTCTTCCGTCATTTTCTTGAGTGTGTCGATCCAGCTGTATCCTACTCCGTCCGAGAACTGTTCTTTCTGCCGCCATACGATTTCATCCGGGAGCATGTCTTCAAACGCTTTGCGCAGAATCCATTTTTCTATGCGCTGTTTTCCGTCCGGGAGCTTTATGTTCATTTTGTCGCTCGGGTTGAGTCCCATTGCAATGTCGATGAAATCTTTGTCAAGGAACGGAACGCGGCCTTCAACGCCCCATGCCATAAGCGATTTGTTTGCGCGCAGGCAGTCATACAAATGAAGCTTGCTCATTTTGCGGACAAGTTCTTCATGGAATTCTTTTGAGTCAGGAGCCTTGTGGAAATAGAGGTATCCTCCGAAAAGCTCGTCGCTTCCTTCACCGGAGAGCACCATTTTTATTCCCATGGATTTTATCACGCGTGCAAGAAGATACATCGGAGTGCTTGCGCGTACAGTGGTTATGTCGTAGGTTTCTATGTGGTAGATTACGTCCGGGAGTGCATCCAATGCTTCCTGAATCGTAAAGTGGATTTCGTGGTGAACGGTTCCGATGTACTGTGCCGCTTTTTGTGCCGCAATCAAATCCGGGGAGCCTTCAAGCCCTACGGCAAAACTATGGAGCTGAGGCCACCATGCTGATTCCTTGCTGTCTGTCTCCACGCGTTTTTTTGAATACTTCTGCGTTACTGCCGCAATTATGGATGAATCCAATCCGCCTGAAAGAAGCACTCCATACGGAACGTCGCTCATGAGCTGTGCTTTTACTGCCGCTTCAAGTCCGTTGCGAACTTTTTCAATAACGGCAGGATTTATTATTTCGCCTTTGTCATCGGTTGCGCGCGGTGCATTTTTTACGTTTTCGAAATATTCCCATGCACGTTTGTACCAACGTACCGGTTTTGATGAGTCTTTGTCACCTGAGTACAGATAGCATCCGTTCGGGAATTCTTCGATGGTAGTGCACTCGCCTTCAAGTGCCTTTAGTTCGCTTGCAACATAATAGCGGCCAGCTTTGTCCCAACCCTGATAAAGCGGAATGACGCCTATTTCATCACGGGCAATCATATATACGTCTTTTTCGGAATCATAAAGCGCGAATGCAAAAATTCCGCTGAGCTTTTCAATGAAATCTTTTCCGTATGTTTTGTACAATGGGATTATGACTTCACAATCCGACATCGTCTTGAAATTATATTTTCCGGCGAAATCTTTTCTTATTTCTTTGTGATTGTAAATTTCACCGTTTACGGCAAGTATGATTTTTCCGTCGTCAGATACCAGCGGCTGCTTTCCTGAAAACGGATCAACGATGGCAAGCCTTTCGTGGCTCATGATTGCATTGTTCCCTGTATAGACACCCGTCCAATCCGGTCCGCGATGCCTTATCTTTTTTGACATCTCAAGGACCTGGTTACGAAGCTCATCCTTCAATCCTTCGCTGATTGGCATTGAGCCGCTGTTCAAATCAAACGCACCTACAAATCCACACATGAAATCCTCCTGCAATTCAGACAAAAAAAGACGCAGACTAACCCTTC
>JAFPKH010000022.1:0-9384 GCA_017424825.1 Treponema sp.
CACCATAGACACCGACACAGGAATCAACGGAATACACTAATCAGATTTGCAGTGTATGAAAGTCAGCTCATGCTTGTTGTAGTTCAAGTGGAAGATGCGGCTGGAAGGAATTTTTTCAAATTCGGCGACAAGATTCCAGTCGATTTCTCCCTGCATTTTTATTGTGCAGATCATGTTGTCAACAAGTCCGCTTTCAATCCACTGCTTTATCCATTCAAGGAGCCTTTCTGGATAGCAGATTACGTCGCTGAAAATCCAGTCGAAATGTCCGAGCGCTTCAGGTTTCAACGTGAACGCATCATGAGCCATAAAAGTCACCAGAGGATTTTCCATGAGGCTTTCGGCAAGCGGCGAACGGTCAACGGCGAACACTTCCGCACCAAGGGATGCAAGAACCCAAGTCCATCCACCGGGACAAGCTCCTGCTTCAAAACATTTTGTACCGGAACCAGGAAGCTCCGCTCCGAAATAATGATGAGCAAGCACAAGGCTTTCCTGGACTTTAAGATATGCCCTGCTCGGAGGATTTTCATGGTCTTCAATCCATGTGATTTTACCGGACGGAAGGCATGAAGAAGTTTTTGCGGAAGCCAAAAGCGTGTGCTCGTCAATCAAAGTGTAAAGTCCGACAGGAGACTGGGGAATGTCAAAAGGAAAAGTCCTGTCCTTTAGGTTTACGTATGGAAGTTTTTCCTGAATCAATGCGGAACGCCGGAACAACGTATGATTGTAAGGGCTCCATGACCTCTGGACGGATTTCAAAGCCTGGGCTGCATCTCCGATTGAATCAAAGCGGACAAAAAAAGGTTCGGTCATGGCACATCTGCACCAAAAAGGAATGTTGTCGGAGACATAGCGCACAATCTTTTTTTCACCGGAACCATCAGCTGAAATTGGAGGATATTCTTCGTGCAGATTTTTAAAGCTGAAGCCGGGAACAAAAACAAGATCCCCGTAGTCAATGCGGTCTTCAAGCATTTCACCGAATCTGTCCTTAAATTCAGAAAGCATCATTTCCTTCATTTCATCATAAGGCAAAAAAGCCGCGCCGCCTGCACTCTCAATTTTCCACGCCATCTAATCATTCCCCTCCAGGATAAGCGACTTCTGGTATTTGGGCAAAAATCTTTTCACGCCGCCTGTTTCAAAGCTTACGGAAATCACATACTCGCCCTCTTCATTCATTTTACCTAATACTATTACCCCGTACCCGTAATCATCATGATAAACGCGAGCACCGGGACGCCATTTTTTTGCGACAGGATCTTCACCAGATGCAAGCCCCGGTTCATACGCAGAAGGCTTTTCTCCGATCACATTCATCAGAGAAGGATCGATTTCATTCAAAAACGGCGATGGATACATGTTTTTCGTCTGTCCGTACATTCTACGCATGGCACAGCTTGTCATGTACAATTCATCTTTCGCACGGGTTATGCCAACATAAAAAAGCCTTCGCTCCTCTTCAATCTCTTCACCTGCTTTGTCTTCACGCGGAAAAACGCCATGCTCCATTCCGGTGATTATTACGCGGTTGAATTCAAGACCCTTCGTGTTGTGGAGCGTAATCAGAGTGACGCAGTCAGTTGAATCTTCGCTTTCATTTTCAAGCGAGCGGTCAAGGTCAACGTGGTCAAGGAATTCAAGAAGCCCGGATTTCGTGCAAGGATATAAAGACGCTGCATTTGCAAGTTCCTGAATGTTCGAAACTTTTTGAGTGCCGGCAATTTCATCCTGACTTCTGTGATAATCTTCAAGCCCCGATTTTACCGAAACAGATTCCACAAGCTTTGCAAGATTGTTTTTCTTTTTTTCACCGCCGTCAGTTTCTGGAACCATATTTTCAAATTCATCGAAGAGCGAAACAAAAGATGAAATCCCTTCAGCGGCTTTTTTAGAAAGCTTTATTTTACGGCAGCCTTCAATGACCGACTGTCCCCTGCATGATTCGATAATTTTTTCCTGGCTCACGTTTCCTATTGCACGGGCCGGTTTGTTCACGATACGCCTGAATGCAATTTCATCACGCGGATTTGCGATGAACGAAAGCCACGCAAGCAAATCCTTTACTTCTTCACGCTCATAAAATTTCAGAGTCCCGACAACCCTGTAAGGAATCTTCTTCCGTAAAAAAAGCGACTCGAATCCGAGTGACTGTGCGTTCGTCCTATATAGGATTGCCCAATCAGAATAAGGCACTCCTTTTTCATGTGCATTTTCAATCAGCTGGGAACAGAATTCACATTCTTCATCCTGATTTTCAAGGAACGCAAGCACCGGCTTTTTTCCTTTGCCCCTGGACGAAACGAGCGTTTTTCCAAGACGCTGGAAATTATTTTTGACGACCGAATCCGCGCACGCAAGAATCTGGGATGTGGAACGGTAATTCGTTTCAAGGCGCACGAGCTTTGTATCCGGGAACTGCTTTTGAAAATTAAGGATGTTCTTCACTTCTGCACCGCGGAATTTATAGATGCTCTGGTCATCATCACCGACGACGCAAACATAGATTCCGGATTTTTCATCAAGGCCGGCAAGCTGCTGGAGCAAAAGATACTGAGCCACGTTTGAATCCTGATATTCATCGACCATTATGACACGGTAGCGCGAATATATTTCTTTTCTTACCGAAGGCTCGTTTTTAAGGACAAGGTACGGAAGAAGTATCAGATCTCCGAAATCAACGTTGCCTGTGTCACGGAGACGCTTTTCATATGCTTCATATTGGAGCGCAAATTCTTCACCGAATCCTATCTGCGAAAAACCCTGGCTTTCAGGAACAAGGCAATAATCTTTTGCAAGTGAAATTCCATGTGCAACGGACGAGCACTCTTTTTTTGTAAGACCGGGCAGAGCTTTTGAAACGAGAGTCACCATGTCATCGTCATCATAGACTGTAAAATTTTTATCAAGCCCGGCATATTGCCAATACTTTCTCAAAAAATATGCGCCGAAAGAATGGAACGTGCGGATCTGCGCGTATGCTGATTTTGGTTCCAGACGCACAGCCCTTTCACGCATTTCTTCAGCGGCTTTTTTTGTAAACGTCACCGCGAGGATTGAATAAGGGTCAACATGCATCTGCGAAATCAGATATGCAATTTTCGTGGTGATTACGCGTGTCTTTCCTGAACCTGCTCCGGCAAGAATCAAAAGAGAACCGCCCTGATGAACGACCGCTTCCGCCTGCTGTGGATTCAGGACTTCAAGATATTCATCGGGACTCACAAAGAACTCCGTCAATGTCAACCTGCGATGATGCGACTGCTTTTGCCTTCACCATTTTTCCCGGAACGACTGCGGCAACTTCATCCGGATTGTCAAGATCGTATCGGACTACAAAAGAACCGTCAACTTCGGGAGCTTCAAACCATGCACGCCCGATTGCAAGACCTTCGTCTGTACCTTCTTTATTTTCGATTATCTCTTCAATCAATACGTCGTAGATTTTTCCGGTGCGGTCCGAAAGTCTTTTCTGCGTAATCCGGGACTGGATTTCATTCAATGAATCCGCCCTCTGCTTTGCTGTTTTAGGCTTTACCTTGCCCTTCATTTTTTCGGCAGGGGTTCCTTCTTCGCACGAATATTCAAAGCAGCCGCTCCAGTCGCTTTCAATCGTCTCCAAAAATTCTCTTGTCCTTTCGGCGGCATCATCAGTTTCTCCCGGAAAGCCGGTCAAAAAAGTCGTCCTTATGCAGCTTTCTGGAAAATAGGAGCGTATCGTTCCCACAAGTTTTTTATACGAATCAAAGGAGCCTTTTCTGTTCATCGCACGGATTATCTTGTCGTCGCCGGACTGGAAAGGAATGTCAAAATAAGGAAGAAAACGGCTGTCCTTTTTCATTACGTCAAGTATGTCGCTGTCAAAGTGATCGGGGTGGATGTATAAAAGCCGAACCCAAAAATCACCTTCGATTTTGGAAATCTCTTCCAGAAGACGCGCAAGGCAAGATTTTTCTTCAGACGACTTTTCGCCGCAAGTTTCAATAAGGGGTTCCCTAAGAGTTTCAAAAAGCTTGGAGTAGGTATTGGTTCCGTCATCAAAAACGTCGTCCGATTTTCCTGCACCGAATGCCGCAAGATCCTGCCCTATCAGGTTGATTTCATGCACTCCCTTTTTTATGAGCGACTTGATTTCCTGAACGATGTCTTCCGCTTTTCTTGAACGCAGTCCGCCGCGGATAATCGGTATGGCGCAGAATGTACAACGGTTGTCGCATCCCTCGGTGATTTTCACATACGCAGATCCCTTGAACGAAAGAAGGGTGTTTCTGTCACCGCAGCATACGCCGGTCTGTGGAGGAACAACGACAGGACGTCCGCCGTCCAAAAGAGATTTTACGGTTCCGTCAATTTTTGAAAGATCACCGTTTCCAAAAAATCCGTCGGCTTCGGAAAGCTCTTTTTCAAGTACAGATGCATAACGTTCCGCAAGGCATCCGGCCAAAAGAATCTTTGCGTTCGGATAAGATTTTTTTGCATCGATTACGGCATTCAGGCTTTCTTCTTTTGCAGATGAAATGAATCCGCAGCTGTTGATGATAATAAAATCAGCACGGGACGGCTCATCGGTTTTTATATAGCCGATGTTTTCCAACCGGGTGACGAGGATTTCCCCATCAACCTGGTTTTTGGCACACCCATGCTGGTCAAGATAAAATTTTTTGTTCTGTGAATCTGTATCTACCAAATCAGTCAACTGCCTCAACTACAAGACGGTATTTTCCATCGTTTCCGTGAACCCACTTGATGTCCTCAACTTCAACATGTCCGTCAGAACCAATGCCGAGGTCGATGATCTTCGTTCCTGCAGTAATCTGGAGGCTCAATGAATTCATGTTGCTGGTCCACAAGCGGATTCCGTTCTGAGCCTGCAACGGTATTGAGGAACTTGATGCAGTGTAATGGTTTTCAATCTTTTCGCCGTAATCAATCTTATAGCGGAAAAGACATGAGCCGCGGAACGTTACAGTCAAAGTGAACGGATACGGTCTTGTATCTTCGTGGATTACGTTCTGGTTTGCATTGGCTGCAGTGACCGGAATGTAATCAGGCTCCTTGGTTTCTGCGACAGGAGTACCGGTATCCTCAACATCAGCGACCACAGTATTGTCATCAAGCAGAAGACGAACCTGTGCACCGCGGTTTTCATCGTTCGTGGCAACGTCGCTCAAATAAACGATCAAATCTGAAACTGAGTCTCCGTCAATATCAAGGACACGCTCTTCACCAAGCGCAACGATCTGGCTTCCAGCAGGTGTTTCAAGAGTAAGGTCACCGAGAACGCCCTTTACCGTAAGCACGATTTCGCCGTCACCTTCTTTTCCAGGAACGATAATCTGGTCGCCCTTGTACATGCGGATTTCTTTCGGGGTGCCGCTGAATTCATACTTGTGTATTTTCTTTGTTTCAGCAAGCAGACGTTCATTTTCCGCTTTCTGAAGATTCATTTTATGGATGAAGAAATAAAGGTAAATTCCAATTCCGACCAAAATCAAAAAGATGACTCCGGCAATGATAGGAACGAGCATCTTAGGTTTTTTCTTCTGCAAAAGCTCGACTGGAATCGGGGACTCCTGGATTTTTTTCGCCTGATAAAGCTTAAGTATCTCATTCGGATTCAGACCGAGGAATTCAGCATAGTTCTTCAAAAAACCGATCATGTACGGTTCGCCAGGGAAAACATCGTTCTCTTCATTTTCCAAGGCTTCGATATACTGACGAGTAATGGAGGTCTTTGCCTCAACGTCTTCTATAGTAAGGTCCTGCTCCTCTCTGCTTGCCTTTAACTGTTGTCCATAGCTGTCCATTTTTCAATTACTCCTGGAACAAGAAATTATTATAAGAGGTAACATGTGCCGGCGGATCAAAATAGAATTCTCCGCTTCCGACCTTTACGTTCAGCCTGTAGTTTGTCAGATCAATCTTGTAGACCTGTCCTTGAGGCGTGGTTGCGACTACACGGCGTATAAGTTTCGTTTCCGGCTCGATTGAAAGCTTTATGCTCTCGAATGCTTCTGATGTAGCGCGGCGGTAAAGCATGAGGTTGACGACTTTTTCTTCGCTTCCCTGATCAAGAGGTACCGGCGTTGCGTCAGTTTCAAACGAAATCGTGTAATATCTTTTGAAAAGAGTGAGTCCGCGCGGTGAAATGGTCGAATCATCTGCGGTCTTGTCATCTATCGTCTGCTGCAAAAGGATTTCCTGACCCGGAAGATACAGCTGCAGCGTGGTTCCGTCAAAAATCAAAAGCTGTCCGCCCTGACGGTTGAAACTGATCCTTAAAAGCTGAGGACGGCTGTAGGCAAGGCTGCCCTTCATCTGACGGCCATCCGAATCAGCGGCAATATCACAGCGGTATGTGTAAAGCCCCGCATAAAAATCACTTACATCATTAAAATATGAACTTGCCGTAACAATCTGAGAAAAAGCCAACGTTGACGCGAACAAAAGCCCTGCAAGACAAATAACAAGTTTCTTCATGTGTCATACTCCCGAAAACAGCTTTAAATATTGCCTATTATAATAGAGAATAAAGGGATTTAGGTCAAGGATTTTTACTATCTGATTTTTTCTTTGATAGATTCAAGGACTGCAAGAGCGTCGATTCCGTCCTGCAAAGTGGAGGCCAGAGCTGATTTTTTATCCAGTAAATCAACCGCACTCTGGATCATGTTTGAAAAATAGCAGTTTTTTTCCGGCACATCGATTTTTTCTTCTGTCAGGCTGTAAAAACCCGTGTACAAAGCGGATTCTTTTCTCCTGTACAGCTTCAAAAACCCGTTTCCGATGCATATACAGCCTTCAGTGCCGCGGATTTCGATTTCAAAACCGAAATATTTCGATCTTCCGCTGAAAGAAAGGGTCACATCCGGGCATTTTTCAAGCGAATAGCATGCATTTACCTGCCTTACGCATTTTTTTCCGTCAACATAAAGTCCGGTGATCACAGGATTCTTAAGCAGAGGATTTCCGGGGAAAGATTTTTTGGAGGACATTTCGGAAGCTTTTTTCAGAAGCCCCCTTTTTTTCCCGCATTCAGCATTCACGGATTTTTCATGGCAAAAATCATGGAGCAAAAACTGAACGGCATCAACAAGATGGGTTCCGTCATGAATCAGGCTGTAGGCTCCTGTATCTTCTTCCGCAGGATTATAAACGGCCATGGCAGATGACAAGGTTCCGCGCACGCTCTGCAGCTCACCGATTGTTCCGATCAGCGAACGGGCAAGTATGTAATCCTTTGAAAAACGCCTTTCGTGGTTCACCATGACCGGCACTTTGTTTCTTTCGGCCATATCACGGATTTTCAATGCCTGCTTCATGTTGAGGGCAACCGGTTTTTCAAGAATCACAAGGCGCGGTCTTGAAACTATTGCGTCAACCGCTTCTTTTTCATGGCTGCTTTCGTTAACCGCCACAACGACAATGTCAGGACGGTTTGAAGAATACAGCTGCAAAGAGTCCCTGTATACCGCCGCACCGGGATTTGCATCGTGCCAATTGCACAAAGTCTGGGCATCAGTGTCACAACCGGCAACAAGCCTTATACGGGGATTTTCGTTTATTGCCATCGTATGACTGGCCGGCTGCTCTCTTTTCGGATCCAGACCAAGACTGTAGCCGATACGTCCGCACCCCACCAATGCAGCGGTATACAAAGGTTCAAACATCAGCTGTCTATTTCTCCATCAAGGCAGCGTATTTTTGTGCAAGCCGCTTTGATTTTTTGGCCGCAAGACCACAATAATTCGCTGGATGCTCAAAGAAATTCGCAGGATTTTCCACGCCGAGTTTTTCAAGCTGTGCGGTTATGTCCTTGTATTCTTTTTCATGAGTCTTGAGGACTTCAAAGAATGTCTTTCCCGATTTTTCAGCTTCAAGGGTAATCTTACGGATGATTTCATGTCCGTCGTTATAACCGGCTTCTCCGAGAAGTATATAGGCAGGTTCTGCAAGCACTCCGCCCTTCACTTTTCCACCGGCACTCTCAAGGTTTTTCGCCATGTTTTCACGGTCAGCCTGCAATCCTTTGACGACAGAATTCATACGTGCAACGGCCATAGTAAAGCCTGCGACATAATCGGCAATAAAGCGCTGGGACGCAGAATTGGTCAGGTCACGCTGGTGCTCTGAAATCTGATCCATATAAAATGTGATTACACGCGGGCACATTGCTTTCCAAAGTGATTTTACATGCTCTGAATTCCAAGGATTGCGTTTCTGCGGCATTGTGGATGATCCGACCTGGGTTGACGCAAAATATTCAAACACTTCCCCTATTTCAGAACGCTGAAGATTACGGAGATCATCGGCAAGATTGGCAATGATACCGAAAGCAACGTTCATCTCAAGCAAAAGCCTGAGCACCGCTTCCGGTTCAACAAGCTGATTGGAATACTCTGACGGCTGAAGTCCCAGGAATTCAACATAAGTTCTTTCAAGCTCTTCAGGATCCTTTACAATCATTGAAGGACCGTTATATGCACCGACCGGGCCTGCAAGTTTTCCTACCAGCTGATTGGAAAGCTCCTCTATCCTGAGTATTGATTTTCCAAGTCTTGCAACGAATTCAGCGATTTCCCAACCAAATGTTATAGGAACTGCATGCTGACCATGGGTGCGTCCGACCTGAGGAGTCTCACATTCACGCTCGGCAATTTCACAAAGATATTTCTCCAGTTTCTTGAGTTCCGGAAGAACGACATTCTGCGTTACGTCACGCATGCGGCAGCTCAATCCAGTGTCAAGGATATCCACGGAAGTTGCACCAAGATGAATCAGCGGACCGATTTCAGAATCAACTTTCGTCTTCATAACGTTTACCAGAGCGCGGATGTTATGCTTGGTCTTCTCTTCTTCTTTGTAGACTTCTTCAGGATCAATATTTTCGGCAATTTCATCAAGTTTTTCCGCAATTGAATCCGTGAGCTTTCCACGAAGCTTCAAATGAGCCTTGACAAGAGCAGCTTCGCATTTTGCATGAGAACGAACCGACGCTTCTTCAGATATGTATTTTGAAAGTGAAGAAAAAGCTTCGGCTTCCGACAACGAGTATCTGTGATCGATACAAGAAATGTTTTCAAAAATATTACGAGTTTCCATAGTGATAATATGGAACAAAAACAAGAAAAATTCAACGCAAAAAAACATAAGTAAACAAAGTTCTTTGAGTGAAAAAATAAAAGAAAAACATTCAGATGACTTAGGGACAAAAAACTGTCATGGAACTCACGTGGGACGGGGAAAAAGGACAAAAAAAAGCCGGCGGCCACCTGCTTTCCCGGGACGCACCCAGTATCATCGGCGCTGCGGAGCTTGACTTCCGTGTTCGGTATGGGAACGGGTATGGCCTCCGCGCCATGGCTGCCGGCATGTATTCGA
>JAFPKH010000222.1:0-2749 GCA_017424825.1 Treponema sp.
GATTACGGACGCGTGGAGGACAATGACGGCTACCTTTACAGACGGCCGGATTTTGCCACTGCAGTCGGTCTTGTCGTGGGAAACCTTCCGAAACCTGAATCGGAAAAACCAAGGAAAACCGTGCGCCATGAAAAATTTGACTCAGGATTTTCCCTGTTCGACAAAGCGAAAAGAGTCTGGAACAAATTTTTCTAAAAAACACCGGGGCTTTCCACGCATTGCGGAGGTTCCCTTAAAATGAAAATTGAGTTAAAATAGTAGAAATGGGTCGGGAGGAAATATGATAGAACTGTCTGTAGAAAAAGATGCCGGGGAAGCTCTTACAGCGCCTAGTCCAACGATTATAAAGATAATCGGATGCGGAGGAGGAGGATCTTCTGCCGTTAACCGAATGATTGATGAAGGTGTGAGCGACGTTGAATTCATCGTCATGAACACTGATATGCAGGCTCTGCGGATTTCAAAAGCTCAGAAACGCATTCCTATAGGCCAGCAGCTTACGGGCGGTCTTGGTGCTGGAGGAAATCCTGAAGTCGGTGAAAAAGCAGCCGAAGAAGATGAAGAATCGATCACGGAGCTTGTGCGCGATGCCGACATGGTTATAATCACTGCCGGAATGGGCGGTGGAACCGGAACCGGATCAGCTCCTGTCGTTGCCCGCATTGCAAAGGAACAGGGGTGCCTTACTCTTGCAGTGGTCACGACCCCGTTTGATTTTGAGGCCTCAATCAGAAAGGAATATGCATCCAACGGACTGGAAAAGCTCCGCGAGCATGTTGACAGCCTTATCGTCATACCAAACCAGCAGATTATGAAGATTGTCGGAAACGACAGGAACATCACATATAAACAGGCATTCCGCCTTGCAGACGACGTGCTCTGTCAGGGGGTCATGGGAATCACCGGCATAATCACCAAGCCTGGAGAAGTCAACTGCGACTTTGCCGACGTAAAGGCAGTCATGAAGGATCAGGGTGAGGCAATACTCGGAGTGGGCATTGCAGGAGGTGAAAACCGTGCCGTTGAGGCTGCCCAGAACGCAATATGCAATCCTATGCTTGAAAACAGGAGCATTGACGGAGCTTCCAACATACTCGTAAACATAACCAGTGCGGAAGTTCTCGGCATGGTCGAAGTGGAGGAAATCATCAAGACAATATCCGCATCGGCAAATCCGCGCCTTAAGCTTTTCTGGGGTCAGGTTCCGGACACAAACATGGGAGACAAGGTTTCGGTGACCGTAATTGCGACAGGATTCGAGCAGTCTGACAGGGAACGTTCGATGTCAGGAGCAGATGCCGGACTTCTCCACGGAAATGTATTGCCCATGGATGATTTTGATGTCCTCATGGGAAATAAAAAAGCGGAGCCGGTAAAAAAAACTCCGGCGGTCAATGAATATTCAAAAATCAGCAATATTCCGGTAAATCCTCAGATAATAAATGACGATTCTGAAAAGCAGGCGGATGAATTTTTTTCAGGCCTGAAAGTGGAGGCTTATACTCCGCAGACAAGGTCGAACCCATATTCGATGAGCGAAAAATTCAGCAATGCAGTTGAGAGTGCAAAGCAGAAGCCGAAGTTCATTCCGCCGGTGAACATGGACATAGGTGACAAGAACCAGCCTGCCGTGCTCAGAAAACTCAGCCGCACGATAGATTTGTCAAGCGAGGACTGATGAAAGGCAATGCCGGTGCAAACTGGCCTCCGGTTTTACGCGGTTTTTATTCCGATCTGCTCATGGTAGAAGGCAGGGCGGAGCTTTCGGCGCAGACCTATTGCTTCAGCTGCGAAGAATTCCTTTTGTGGCTGGAAAAAAACGGTATCCGTCTGGAAGATACCGTAAGCCAGAACCTTTTGTACTATCTGGTATGGCGGCGTGAATGCGGATGCTCCGAGCTTACCGTCTCAAAGGACATATCGGCACTGCGTTCTTTCGGTTCGTACCTGAAGCGGCAGAGAATCTGGACTGAGAATTTTGCCCTGGAGCTTGACAGGCCTAAAGCTTCGAGAAAACTTCCGAAAGTGCTGAGCGTTGAGCAGGTTGACGCGCTTTTGGAAGTGATCGATGTGACAAAGCCTCTCGGGATAAGGGACCGTGCGCTTTTTGAGCTTATTTACAGCTGCGGGCTGCGGATAAGCGAGGCATCGGGGCTTTTGATCTCCAATGTCCATTTTGACGAGTCCATAATCATGGTGCACGGAAAAGGGGACAAGGAAAGGATAGTTCCGTTCGGTGAAGCCGCATCATACTGGCTTAAAAAATGGCTCTTTGAAGTCCGCCCGGGAATAGTGGGGCAGAGGCAGATTCCTGAGGTCTTCGTAAATTTCCGGGGTGAAAGCCTTTCACGCAAGGGAATCTGGAAGAATTTTCAGGAGCTTGAAAAAAAGAGCGGGGTAGAGGCGAAAGTCCATACTCTTAGGCATTCGTTTGCCACTCATTTGCTTTCCGGCGGTGCAGACCTTCGCTCCGTTCAGGAACTTTTGGGGCATACTGATCTTGCTACGACGCAGATTTATACACATATAGAAGATGAGCAGCTTGCGGAATATCATGCCGGGTATTTTCCGGGCCATGCTGATTCTGGGAAATCAGGCTCATCAGGAGGAAATGATTTATGAAGAAAGTTTTTAAGGCATCTGCCGCGCTTGTCCTGTCGCTGGTTGCATTCACCTGTGTTTCTTGCGGAAACTCATACAATTCCATAAAAAGGATGCAGAAGATGGAAGAGGGCGTTTCATCCCCGAC
>JAFPKH010000223.1:0-5026 GCA_017424825.1 Treponema sp.
AAAGCGGCGGTCTGACCAAAACTGCAGGACTGGCTCTTATGACAGCGGAAATATTTTTCAAGGCAGGCACAATTTGAAAATACACATAATGAAATCGGTCGACAACGAAAGTGAAAAAAATTATTTTATCAGCAAAAAAACTGAAATCAACGAATTCAACAAGAAGATTTTCATAAGCCTATCTTCGCTCTCGTTCATGATAATGCTGCTCATAACGGCACTGACTGCGTTTCCCGGATTCAAGGCTCTCGTAAAAACGAACATAACGGCCATACGCATTGCATGTACCTGCGCTTTCGTCTTCATCGGCCTTGAGATGGTCTTGTTTTTTGCCAAGCGCAAGATATTCAACTCGCATCCGCTGACATTCCTGTACCTGCTTTTTTTCATCCTGGCAACCCTCTGCGTGTTTCTGAACGTATCCTACAGCCGGAAGATTCCATTCGTAATGCTGGCTCTGTTCAGGGTGCTGTTCCCGGTCTGGGTGATTGACTACAAATGGCGCACGAACCTGCTGACGAACCTGTACGTCACCCTGGCGATTTTCCCCGTTTCGTTTTTCCTCAAGGATTTCGATACGTTCTGTCTTGACGTGGGGCTTTCGATAATCTACAGCATGCTTTCGATGATGATCGGATCATTCAGCCTGTCGAACCACATCGAATCGGCCAAAAAACAGGATGAGCAGATGGACAAGGTGCGTGAGATCGAAAAAGCGAAAAGCGAAGCAAAAACCATGTTCCTGGCGCACATGTCACACGAAATCCGCACGCCTATCAATTCAATCCTCGGTCTCAATGAAATCATACTCCGCGAAACTGATGACCCACAGGTAAAGGAATCAGCGAACAACATAAAGCTTTCCGGTGACACGCTGCTTAAAATCATAAACGACATCCTTGATTTCTCAAAGATCGAATCCGGGAAGATGGACATCATACTTTCGGAATATGACATTTCCTCAACGATTGCCGACATCATGAACATGAGTTCACAGCGCGCGAAAGACAAGAACCTCAGCATGATCATAAACGTGGATGAGGAGCTTCCGCACAAGCTTTTCGGGGACGAACTTAGGCTCAAGCAGTGCATCGTGAACCTTGTGACCAACGCAATCAAATTCACGGAAAAAGGAAACGTCACGCTGACCATCGGATTCGACAAAATCGACAACGGGCAGATAATGCTTAACGTTTCGGTAAAAGACACCGGAATCGGAATCAAGGCAAGCGACATAGACCGCATGTGCAACGAATTCGAGCGTCTTGACGAAAACCGCAACAGGACCATAGAAGGCTCAGGACTCGGACTGAACATAGTGAGCATGCTCCTGAAGATGATGAATTCCAAGCTTGAAATCTACAGCGAATACGGCAAGGGTTCGGAATTTTCGTTCAAGATTCCGCAGCAGGTCGTCTGGTGGGAAAAAATCGGAAATTTCAACAGCCGCTACACGAAGCTTCTGGACAGCAACACGGAATACCAGGTTTCTTTCCGCGCCCCGGATGCATGCGTCCTTGTGGTTGACGACACCAAGATGAACATAGTCGTATTTGAGGGACTTTTGAAAGAGACCGAAATCAACGTGGATTGGGCAACCAGCGGAAACGAAATGCTTGAGATTGTGAGCAAAAAACGCTACGACGCAATCTTCATCGACCACCGTATGCCGGGAATGAGCGGAGTCGAAGCTTTCCATGCCATGCAGAACCTTGAGGACAACAAAAACAGCGGAGTACCATGCGTCGCACTTACCGCAAACGTCGTTTCAGGAGCAAGGGAATATTACCTAAGGGAAGGCTTCACCGACTATCTTTCAAAGCCCGTGGATTCCAAGCTGCTTGAAACTATGCTGGCACGCATGCTTCCACCTGAAAAAGTGTTCCTGCCGAACGACCGGACAAAGCAGGTAAAAAAGAAAAAATCAATAGAAGAGCAGCTCAAGGCAATCGACGGAATAAGCGTCCCGACCGCCATACAAAACTGCGGATCGATCGACATACTCATGGTTGCGCTCAAAGAATACTACTCCACCATCAAAAAACGTGCGGACGACATCGAAAGCTACTCGCGCTACAAGGATTACAGGAACTATACAATACAGGTCCACTCGCTCAAAAGCTCTTCAAAGCTGATCGGTGCATTGGAACTGTCAGAAAAGGCCGCCTATCTTGAACGCTGCGGAGATGAAGAAAACGGAGTCGTGATTGCCGCAAAGACACCGGAGCTTCTGAAGCTTTACCGCTCATATTCCGTGATGCTCGCGCCATTGTTCGATGAAGACAGCGCAGAAAAGGGCGAAATGCTCACTGTGGAAAAATTCAACGAGGCAATGACGGCCGTCAAAGAATTTGCAGAATCATTTGACTTTAGCGCAATTGATGCTATAATTGAAGAGGTAGATAAATATACCCTTCCTGAAAAAGTTAAGGAAAAATTCAACGAAGTGAAACGATTGTCCAGAGGAGCGGACTTTAACGGAATCAAGGAAGTATTAAGCCAAGTAACCCCTAAATAAAACAAGCTGTATTGTAGTCCTCACGGATTGCACGCAGCGGCTATTTTTATCCTCAGGATAGTCCTTGTATCTGGTGCATACAAAGTCTTAGTACAAGGGGTAACTTTCCATAGGGAAATATTTGATAAGGTGGATGCCATGGAAAAGAAGGTTTTATTTATATGCGAATCGATCGGTGGATTTATAGTCTCTGCCATTGGTAAAAGCATTACTGCGGCTGGATACCAAGTGGTTTACAGCCTTCCGAGCATCGGGCAGATTACCAAGCGCACGCCCCTTCCTTCCCTTATAATCGTTTATCTTGACGGCGACGACGTTAAATATCAGGAAGTCCTTGAATACCTTGCGCAGATTAAAAAAGCAGGCGCAAACATTTCCACGCACGTGTTTTTAATCGGAAACCCAATCGAAATCGAAATGGCATACAGATTTCTCCCCAAAGCATGTGTCTCAGCGGCATTCGAGCGTCCCGTAAACACCACTGACCTGCTCACAAAGCTTGACCTTGCAGTTTCCGGGTATTCGCTTTCAGAAGACATGAGCGGTGTTGAAGCCGGATTCAAGGGCGGTGAAGTTTCAGGAAGAAAAAGCGTCCTCATAGTCGATGATGATTCCACGTTCCTGCGTTCAATGCGTACTGAAATGGCAAAGAAGTTCAACGTCTACATAACGAATTCCGGCATGAATGCAATCTCTTTTTTGAAAGAGCACCGCGTAGACCTCATCCTCCTTGATTATGAAATGCCTATCGTTTCGGGGCTGGAAGTATTCAGGATCCTCCGTTCAGAAGAAGAGACCGTTGACATTCCGGTAATCTTCCTTACCTCAAAAGACGACAAGAACATAGTCATGAAAGTGCTTGAAGTCCACCCTGTGAATTATCTTTTGAAGCCGATTGCACCGACAATCCTTGCAAAGACAGTGGATGAGTATTTCCAAAAGGAAGCAACGGAGAAAAAACCTGCCGTAAAAGCAGAACCGGAAAATGACGACCCTTCCGATGCCGAGATGATTGACGAAAATTTCTCTCTATAAGATATCTATAGAATAGAAAACACTTGGCAGGATTCCTCTTTGTCAGCGCGCCCAAACATCTCCGGCACAAGTCTGTCCGTTTCAGGAACATATCCAGCCGTTCCACGGGATAGGAGTGTCCATCATTCAGACTCTGATCAATTTTTGTCCGCCATTGGAACAATATCAAAAAAAAGAATTTGCGGAAGAATTTCCCACAGGCCTAATATTTGGTATATTTAAAACAGATGAGGTGTATATGAAAATTGCAGTGACTTATGAAAAGGAAACCGGGAACGTGTTCCAGCATTTTGGAAAAACCGAGTATTTCAAGATTTATCAGATTGAGAACGGAAAGATCGTTTCATCGGAGGTAATCGATAACGGCGGAAACGGGCATCACGCTCTTCCACCATTTTTGAAAAGCCTTGGAGTGGAAACTCTGATTCTCGGAAACCGCGGTCAGGGTGCCGTTGATGCAATTGCAAAAGCAGGATTAAAGGAGATGCCGGGAATTACAGGCAGTGCCGACAATGCAGCGGAACTTTTTGCAAGGGGTGAACTCAAGCCTGATTTTGCGGCAAAGTGCAATCACCATGGGGAGCATCATTAAGATTAAATTCTTATTACACTTCAACATAAACATTGTCTACCACCGGACAGGAGGATTTTATGACATTGACAGAAAGAGCAGAAAACGCAGTCAGAATGAAATTATCTGGATCTTATAACTGTGCCCAGGCGGTTGCCGTTTCTTTAGCCGACCAGACAAATCTGACCGAAGAACAGTTAAAGCAGATAACAGCCGGATTCTGTGCGGGCATGGGAAATCTGGAAGCCACGTGCGGTGCTCTCATCGGTGCCGGAATGATTGCAGGACTTAAGACGGAAGGAAACGGAACCTTGAAGATTGCAAGGCAGATTCAGGAGACTTTCCGGGAACGTTGCGGAGCCATTAAATGCAAGGATTTAAAATCCATGACAGACGGAAAACCATTGTGCCCCTGTGAGGAGTGCGTCCGTAATGCGGTTTTGATATACGGCGAAACAATGGGATTGTAATGCCGCATATTTTTTTACTATTACCAAAAAATGTGTTTATACGAATTTTTCGGTAATAGCAACCCTTAGAAACTCACCTTGTATGCGCGCTTGGCTCCGGGAGGGACAAAATCAATCTGCTCAAAACCGAATGCTTTGTCTTCGGAAACTTTCTCGACTTCATTTTTTACGTTTTCGGTCACAAGGATTTCCCATGACTTTGCGGTGTCCTCACCAAGCTTGCTCGCGGCATTTACTTCGGCACCAAAGACATCAGCAAAACCGATGTTCAAAATATCACCGAAGCCGAGTCCGACGCACAAAAGGATTTGCTCTTCCTCGCTTTTCGTCTTGTTGTATTCGTGCAGAATCTCGTGGATTTTCTTGCAGCACAAAAGTGCCTTGTCGGGACGCTTGAACAAAACAAGCAGACTGTCGCCCTCGCTCTTGATT
>JAFPKH010000224.1:0-3627 GCA_017424825.1 Treponema sp.
ATAATGTTCGTCGCGTTTTTCGTCATAATCACCTGAACCGTGCATCCAGATTTAACGAGCATACTTGCAAGCACAGCAGATTTATAGGCCGCAATGCTTCCGCTCACTCCAAGAATTATAAATTTTCCTTTAAGCATATTTTCTTCTCCTTAGTTTCATTTTAAAATTTCCAGCAATATGAAATGCCGGCTTCAAAAGATTTGAAATCAGCACCGGGAACATCCTCAGTATCGATTCCATAATCATTGCTGTTGGAAGTGCCGATGAAAGACACTCCTTTCATAAGCAATGAAGCCTGCATATCAACAAAAAAATTCAACGAGGAATTTTTCGTAACGCTGATTCCTACTGAGCTTTCCATTTTCGCCGCACTGAAAAATCCATAGATCAAATCAAGAAAAACCAATGACCGGAGAATATGCTCATCCTTGGACAAGCAGATTGCAGCAGGACATACGGAAAGCGCAAAGCTTATATTGATTTTTTTTATTGAAATCTGCGTGTCGGCACCAAGCCACAAAACAAGCCAGTGACGTTCAAGCTTCATTATCGCTTCATCGTATGGAGCATATTTTTTCACGGACGTTTCAGAATCCCATGGAAGCAGGCAACCTTCGCTGTCTCTCGTCTTTGAATATTTGCCGTTCATTCCCCAGGCAGTTATAGAATTATATGAATAGCTCAATTCTGCAAAAGGACAAAACGCAAGATTTTCATTCTCGCCCAAGCGGTAACAAAACTTTCCGTCCAGCTCAAAAACACCGTTTGTCTTGCATTCGCTTTCGGTATAATTTGTTTTTACTTCTGCTTTATCCAAACTAACGGTAGGCAGCTTATCTACATTCAACCAATCAGAATCAGCCATAATTCCGCTTATGACAGGGATTGCAAATTTCACTCCGACGTTCCAAAACATGTTTTTCCGCGTAAAATCGGCATCCAGGCCAAGAAAAATCAGGCCGTTTTGTTCCCAGTTAAGCTCACTCAGCTTGGCAAGGGCAGATTTTCCATCATTTTCTTCATATTTATAATAAACATATTCGTTGTGTTCACCAACCCCAAAAGAAACTAACGGTCGTAAGCTAAACTTTATTTCCGCAAAAACCGGTGAGAAAGAAAGAATCAACAGAAACAAAAAAAACTTTTTCAACCGCAGCTTCCCTTTAAAATTTATTCAAGCGGATCAACCTTGAAAATTTTTGCCAGCTGTTTCCGCACTGCATCCATATCTTTTTGATAAGGCGCGCAATATGTCACCTTTTCGCCGGATTTCGGATGTGCAAAAGCCAATGAATACGCATGAAGCGCAAGCCTGCTCAACAAAGGCCGTTCCTCAAGCTCGTCACCGTTCCATCTTTTTTTCAGCTCGCTGAGCCGCACCGGTTTTTGGTTGCCAGAATACAGCGGATCACAAACAATGTTCACTCCGTTTTCTTTAAGATGCACGCGAATCTGATGCGCACGGTCTGTCCTTGGAATTGCCTCAACCCACGCATACGGGCCGCATGTTCCCAAAAGCTTGTAATCAGTAGCCGCAGATTTTCCAATCTTTTGATTTACCGAAGTCCTGTGCCTTTGGTCGCTGTCAGGCAGAAGCTTCAAATCAACATGCAGATCCTGCCACAAAGGATGTCCGTTCACCAGACAGTGATAGATTTTTTCAACTTTGTTCTCCTGAAACTGAGCTGCCAAAATCTTCTGGATTTCGATATTCCTCGCATAAACTACAATTCCGCTTGCATCCGTATCAATCCTGTGAACGGCAAACAATTCGCCGAATTCCTTTGACGCACGTTCATCAAGCCGCGGAGACTCCAAATCATATCTGTCCGCCGCAACAAGATAACCGCTCCTCTTATTGAGAACCACGATATCATCATCACTAAAAATTACAGAATATTCCAAATCTTTCATAGAATTATTATAGAAGTTCATTGTATAAAAGTCAAAAGACATAAGGCCGACACCTATTTAAAATTAATTCCGTTTTTGCTACAATGGCAATCCAAGAGGTAACAATGGTTGACGAAGCATTAAAGGCAAAGGTTGAAGAGGCACTTGAACAGTTCAGGCCGGTTTTGCAGTCAGAAGGCGGCGACATGGAATTTGTCGGAATTGATGATGAAAAAAAAGTTCACGTCAAGCTCACTGGCGCATGTGACGGTTGCCCGATGGCCGTTATGACCATAAAAATGGGTCTGGAAACTTACATAAAAAACGCATGTCCGGAAATTACGGAAGTCATCCAGGACAATGCACCGGAAGAATCACCGTATGACATGTACGGAAATCCAACCGAAAACGGAGAATCAGCAAATGCAGATAACTAAAAATGCCCTTGTTACAATCAACTACACGCTTAAAGGCGATGACGGGAATCTGATTGATACGTCAGTCGGTGCGGAACCTTTGATTTATCTTCACGGACAGAATTTTCTTTTGCCCAAGCTTGAAGAATATCTGGAAGGAAAATCAGCCGGCGAAAAAATAACGGCAGTTCTTCCACCTGAAGATGGATATGGAATCTATGACGAACGCATGGTCGCCAAAATTCCGCGTGAAAATTTCGAAACGGCGGAAGAAATACTTGTCGGTACAAAATTTCAGGCAGACACGCCTGAAGGTCCTGCAATCGTAACGGTAACGGAAGTCGGAGATGATGTCATAACCGTCGATGCAAACCACGAGCTTGCCGGAAAGACGCTGCATTTTGATGTGGAAGTCCTTGATGTCCGTGAAGCAAGCCAGGAAGAAATCCAGCAGATGACCACCGGCTGCGGTTGCGGAGGATGCGGTGGTGGCTGCGGCGAGGGCTGCGGTTCAAACTGCGGTGAAGGGTGCAATTGCAGCTGCAACTAGCTGATTAATGCACTGTGCTAATCAGCGGTTCTCCAGAGCTTCCACAATCTGCTTTGTGTTGAACCAGCGCGGTGCATTTGCCATGTCAACGGTTATATCGGCGACAGTCGAATAGATTTTTGTACGTTCTTCATGAAATGCATGAAAAATTTCCCTGACTTCAGAAATGGAGCGGGGATTTTTTTTTGCTATGTATGCCGGCAGATTTTTAATTGAACCGTCCGGCAAAACAGAAGCTTCGTTTACAATGCGGTCCGCAGCAATTTTTTCATCGGTTTTAAGAAAAACGCAGATTCCAAGTGATTTTAAAACCTCCACTGCCCCGGTATTGTTGCAGATTCCGCCGCCAGTTGCAATGACAGCAGATTTTCCGGATTTCAAAAGCTCTTCTTTTAAATGTGCGCATGCCTGTGCTTCCGCTTCTTTAAAAGCCGCCTCTCCGTCATTCGTAAAAATTTCCCTTGGGCTGAAACCAGTTTCATCTTCAATCAGATTGTCAGTATCATAAACAGGCATTTTGAATTCTTTTCCCAGAAGCTTTGCCTGTGTACTTTTTCCGCAATGCTTTATTCCCATTAAGATTATTGATTTCATAACTCACCCTAGCTCCGATAAATCAAAAAGATTGCCGGCACTTTGTTGATTTCCGGCGGCGCAGATTTTTTCCACTCGGCGATGGTTTTTGTCCTGATGAATTCTTCCGGACAAGTGATTCCAGCCGCAATGCAAAGCCGGGTATCTTTTCTGCATGACGAAACAAGAGTCTCA
>JAFPKH010000225.1:0-3004 GCA_017424825.1 Treponema sp.
CATTTTGTATTTCAAACCTTTTTCAGTAAAAAAAGATTCAACAAGTGAACGAATGGAAATAATCGCTATTGCAGCACATTTAGAATTTAAATAAAATTTATCTGCTGCATCGTGGATGAAAGATTCCCAATCCCTATCTACATCATGCTCTGAGATATGAGTTAGTTTATACCTTTCAAAGTCTATTTTATCTTCTTGCATTTCAGTACCATCTAAATAGAATAGTCGCATATAATTTCCTGTCCTACGCAAAGAACACACGCCAGCTTTTTCCGAGAGCTTCTGCGAGTGCACAGATTCCCTGGATTGAAAGATTCTGGCCGGCCTTAAGACGATTGATTGTTGCAACAGAAAGATTAGTACGATAACTCAATTCCTGGGCTGTTAAGCCAGATTCGCTGATGTAGCGTTTTACGTTTGTTGACACTGCTTCTTCTAAATCGAATTCAATAAACTCTGAATAAGTGTTTCTAACAGCTTTCATTTCCATCTTCATTTTCATACCATCCTCCTGTAAGCCCTTTCGGCTAGTGTTATTTAGTGAAGAGACGACGACTCCCCTAGCCTTGCCGTATGGCAACGCAAAAAATTAGTGAGAGAAAAATCGACTTCTTTTTTTTATTTTTTCAGATTAAAAGAGCGAGGCTAGAACTTCACCCTTTTCCTTCGCCAGAGCTGCGAGCCGCTGTTTTAGAGACTCGCTCTCATCCTCTATTTTCCGGTACTTTTTTACCAGGTCATTCTGCACTTCAAGCGGTGGCAGCGGAATCTGAAGCTTGTTCAGGAAGTCCACGCTGATAGACTTGATGGTTGCGCTTCCACAGAATGCATTGAAAATCTGCAGGGCCTGCTCTGTTTCCAGAAGCATCTTGAAGTACAAGGGTAGAATCTTTTTCTGATCCAGACGGATTATGTAGATATTGCTGGCAGGTATGATTTTCCGTTCGTCCAGTTTCTCGATATATGCAGCCTTAAGAGTTTCGGCCATTGCCATTACAAGCAGAATGTCGCCCTCTTTCAGTGCAATGTTTTCAAGCTTTTTATCAATCTCTTTAAGAGCCTTAAGGTCCGAAGCCAGGCGGTTGTCCTTTATGTCCTTAGCGAAGGCATAATAGATTCCAGTATCTTCATCGCTTCCAAGCTCCTCAAGCTCCGATGCCTTTATCTGAGCACCACGCATGATTTTTGTTTCAACAAGATCGGAGAGTTTTTCGTAATGCTCTACTCCGCCAAGTGTGATTTTTTCTTCGAGGAAGTAAGTACGTGAAGTAAGATCATAATCCTTAGCCTTGATTTCCTCGTTTTTAATGCTGCGGGATTTATCGCTGTCTTTTTCAATCATCTCATAGATTGCTTTTGCAGCTTCATCAGTGAGGGCACTTGCACCACGTCTTGTGTTCTCATGGAACCCGCTGGCATCCACAACACGAACAGCCTTGTTGTTCTTTGATAAAACAAGCAGAGCTGTATTCAAGGCACTGAACGGCAAGAGAACCCCAGCAGGAAGTTCAATCACTGCTTCAACAAAGCCGCCATCAATCAGCTTCTGACGAGCCTCTTTTAAGCCGCGGCCTTCATTAAACAAAAAGCCCTGTCCCAGAAAAACTACAGCACGTCCTTTATCAGAAAGGAGCTTCAAAACCTTTTCGATAAAAGGAATCACCATATCAGAACCAAACTCAGGAATAGCAAGAATTTTTTCATATTGAGAGCTTTCATCTATCTGAAGAACATCGCCCTGCTGAATATCTGGAGAAACGCCTTCAAGATAAGCGAGCATGCTGCCATAAAGTCTGATTCGTCTGTTGATTTCAATTCCTACAAGCTTTTTGCAAGGGAAGTTTTTTCCAGCGTGAATAAGGAAAGAAGCAAAGCCCGCACCAAGATCAATCACTGAATCATCTTTCTTAATGCCAAGAGTGTTTGCACACAAGTCGTTGAGAGATGGAGGCAATGTTACAACCATGTCCTTTCCACCTGCTCTTGAGTTTTCCTCTTCAATCTTATCTGTGATATAAGTCTTAATATCATCAGAAGAAACCTTTTCAAAAGTTTCGAGGCTACTTTTTGCCCATTCCGCTCCGTCACCTGCAATGAACTCTTTTACAGCAGAAGGAATATCATCACCCGCAAGAGCCTCGCCAACAGTAACTGAAGCCGCGAGTCCGTTTTTCTTAGCAGCATAAGCCGCAAACGGAATCACAAGATTCGCAATCTGGCCGATTTTAGCCGCGTCTCCTGTTGCCGGGAAATTGAATTTTTCCAGCGCTCTTTCTGTGTAAAAATGCTTTGCATATGACATAAAAGTCCTCCAGAAGGCTTGAATCACAAATTGGATTTATTACCTTATTCAAGCAACCTTGATTATAATATACAACATAAATATCGGTTTGTAAAGGGAAATCTTGAATATTTCTATTCAAGGCGGTATTTTTTCGAAATTTTTCAAATGTTTTCAAAAATATCACTAAATGATAGTTCACCTCATTATATTTAGACGCGGAGGATGGATATGATTAATAATCGCAGAAATTATTTTCGCGGACGCCGCTTTAGCAGAAGAACAAATTATTCAATTACTTACACAAAAGATGAACCTTATGCATTTTGTTTTTATCTTTATACTCTGTTTGAAAACAAATCCAACACATCAATTGTCACAGACTATGGATATGCAATAAACGCAATTTTCCATAATGCCGAAAGAACAAAAAGAACCGAACGCCTCTCTAATATCCTGAAAAAAGAAATCAATAATCTAGAGAGACAGAAGAAACTCACGCCATTTACTGAACCGGTTTCTGAAGAAATGTGTTTTGCCGAAAGCGATATTCTTTATAAGTACGAACAGGATAAGCGTGTTGACCGCTCAATGCGCTGTTATGATAATTTCTCTGAAGACAGCATTAATCTTTACCGCATATTGTATGCCACCCAGGAACCTGTGTTTTCTACTATTATTAACTCTGTATTCTTTGATAATTCAGAGGACTATTCTCTTTCA
>JAFPKH010000226.1:0-6670 GCA_017424825.1 Treponema sp.
GGAGACTCTTCATCATCAAAAGCCAGGCACGACAGAATACTCAGGCTCCGGCAGCTTGACTATCAGATCGAATACCTGAAAGCATTCATGGACTACGAAATCATGGTACTGAACCTGAAAGACGAAAACCAGAATACAAAAATCAAGTACCTTTCCGCC
The DNA here is from genome assembly GCA_017424825.1 of Treponema sp. Taxonomy (GTDB): domain Bacteria; phylum Spirochaetota; class Spirochaetia; order Treponematales; family Treponemataceae; genus Treponema_D. The sequence continues at coordinate 160 of JAFPKH010000226.1, forward strand.
GCATACAACTACGGCATACAGGCAACAAGGAAACCGCTTGAAGACATCTTCGGTTGGAAATCCTACCCGTCCGGAAAAAGAAACCTCTATTTCAACTATCAAAAACTCTGTCTTGAAGCCGCCGAAGAGCTAAAATCAAAGTAATGCTGGATATTCCCTGCCCATCGGTACATCCGGCGGTTACATTGTAAAAAGCTTTGAAATTCGTTATACTCCGTATAATTATGTCCTATTATGATTCTTTTGACGTTGCCGTTGTGGGCGGTGGACATGCCGGTATAGAGGCAAGTTCTGCATGTGCCCGCATGGGACTTAAAACAATACTTATTACCCAGACCATCGATTCAATCGGTCGGATGAGCTGCAATCCTTCAATCGGAGGCATAGCCAAGGGAAACATCGTCCGTGAAATCGACGCACTAGGTGGTCTTATGGGAAAGATTATCGACCGCTCAATGATTCAGTTCCGTCTGCTCAACAAAAGCCGTGGTCCTGCAGTACAAGCACCACGCTCACAGGCAGACAAACTGGAATATTCAAAGCTCGCAAGGAAGATTCTGGAAACTACGCCGAATCTTTCGACGCTCATGGATACCGCAGTAGAAATAATCACGGTTCCGTCATCCACCCCCCTACCGCCGAATTCCGATTCAAGTGCAGAAAAAGGAACGATTCCGGGCGAAAACAGGGGATTCTATACGGCAGACCTGACCGAAGCTGCAAAAAGCGGCATGAGGCAGATCGTTGCAGGAATCAGGACGCAGAGAGGAAGGATCATCCCGGTAAGGTCAATAGTTCTTACGACAGGCACGTTTTTGGGAGGACGCATTTTCATCGGCGAATACGACGCACCTTGCGGAAGGCTTGGTGAAGGAGCCGCCGTCGGGCTTACCGAAAGCTTGAACAGGCTTGGATTCACCACCGGAAGATTGAAGACAGGAACTCCTCCTAGAATCCTGCGGCATACGGTAGATTTTTCATCGCTTGAAATTCAGGACGGAGATGAAAAGGTCGTTCCTTTCAGCTTTGACGATGAAAAAGTCGAACGCCCCATGGTTCCTTGCCATCTTGTCTACACAAATGAAGAAACGCATAAAATCATCAGGGAGAACATCGGACGCTCACCTCTTTATTCAGGAAAAATTCACGGCGTGGGTCCGCGCTACTGTCCTTCAATCGAAGACAAAGTAATGCGTTTTCCGGAAAGGGAACGTCACCAGCTTTTTGTCGAACCCGAAGGATTGGAAACTGATGAAATCTATCTGAACGGATTTTCTTCATCGCTGCCGGAAGAAGTGCAGGACAGATTTTTGCGCACGCTCCCCGGATTTGAAAACTGTACGGTCAGCCGCCCCGGTTATGCAGTAGAATATGATTACGTGGAACCGACGCAGCTTTATCCGAGCCTCGAAACAAAACGCGTGGCAGGACTTTTCAACGCAGGCCAAATAAACGGCACGTCAGGATACGAAGAAGCAGCCGGTCAGGGATTGGTCGCAGGAATCAACGCAGGGCTTTACGCAAAATCGCACAAAAATCAGCACGGGAATCTTCCTGAACTCAGCAAGGACATGGACAAGGAAAATCAGATCAGATTTATAGAAGAAAAATCTGCAAGGGAAATTCCTGAATACAAAACGCTTGTGCTTGGGCGCGATGAAGCATACATAGGCGTTTTAATCGATGATCTTGTCACTCTCGGAACAAAGGAACCATACAGAATGTTCACTGCAAGGGCCGAATACAGGTTGAAGCTCCGCCATGACACGGCAGACCGCCGCCTCAGGGAAAAAGGATTTGAAGCCGGACTCATTTCAAAAGAACAGATGGATTCCATGCTCCTGAAATACGAACGCATAAATGAAGCGCAGAAATATATGGAAAATCATCCCGATGCAGAAAGACCGGCAGATTTTTCGGAATCAGAATGGACGGTTGCAGAGGAAGATTTCAAATACAAATATTACATCGAAAAGCAGGATGCCAGGGTCGCAAAGCTCCACAGAATGGAAAACGCACGCATCCCCGACAATTTCGATTACGGAAAGATCGTTGCACTCAGTTCTGAAAGCCGGATGAAGCTTGAAAAAATCAGGCCTACGACATTGGGACAGGCATCAAGGATTTCAGGAATCAGAAACAGCGACATAATGCTTCTGATGGTTTATCTTCACTAATCAAGGATTCAGGCTATGAAAAAAATTTTTACATTCGTTTTTTTGATTTTCACCGTCGTTTCGCTTTCGTTTGCATACGGCGACAAAAAAATCTACATCTGGGACGGTGTCAAAGCGGACGGCGTATATAAAACCGTAACTCCCATGTATCTTTTCAAGGCAAAAAACACCGAAGGAAAAACACCCGCAGTAATCATCTGCCCGGGCGGAAGCTATCACCATCACGGAATGTACAACGAAGGCTCGGACGTTGCAAAGTGGTTCACGTCAAAAGGATTCACGGCATTCGTTCTCAAATACAGGACAAACGCATGGGGCTACACATATCCGGCAATCATGCAGGATCTTCAGAGGGCAATACAGCTCGTAAGGGAAAATGCAGATGAATACGGAATAGATGCGGCCAATCTCGGCATAATCGGATTTTCAGCAGGCGGTCACCTCGTTGCATGGCAGGCAGAACATTACGCAAGGATAAATCTGCTTGAAGACATGGGAATCCACACGGAAGTTTCGCTAGAGCCTTCATGGGTATGCCCGGTGTATCCCGTCGTTTCAATGCAGGATGACATCTATCACCATTGGTCACGATTCTGCCTTACAGGAACGACCAAACCGACACAGGAAAAAAAAGACATGCTTTCTCTGGAGCTTCAGGTTCCCGACAAAATGCCGCCGGTATATCTTGTTGCATGCCATGATGACAACGTCGTTAATTTTGAAAACAGCGCAAGGCTTTACAAGGCAATGAAAGCAAAAAACATAGACGTTACTTTTGCCGAATATGAAAAAGGCGGACACGGATTCGGAATGCTGAACAATAAATTCATGAAAGAACAGCACTGGAATGAATCGCTTTATGAATGGCTCAAGCAAAAAGGATTTGCAAAATAGTTCCATGAAAACAAAAAAAGCATGCATTTTTTCGTTCCGTTATTTCATTTATGATTTCGTGAGGATTACGTCGTTTCTTCCGGGGCTGATCTACTGGAGACCGAAATGCATCTACGAAAATGAAAACGCACGGAAAAAAATAAAGGGCGGTGCGCTTCTCATTTCAAACCACCTCAGCTTTATCGATCCGGTTTTTCTTATGTACGGATTCTGGTACCGCAGGCTTCATTTCGTTGCATTGAAAATTCTTTTCAACACCAAGGCAAAGAATTTCTGGTTCCGCAATTTTCAGTGCATTCCGATCGACAGGGAAAACATGAGCATGGAAACGTTCAGGGAAATCGTGGGACACCTCAAAAATGAAGAGGTCGTCGCAATGTTTCCCGAAGGAAAAATCAACGTGGAGCAAAAAGGAATCCAGTCATTCAAATCCGGGATGATTCTCATGGCAATGCAGAGCAAAAAACCGATATGCCCCGTCTTCATTCAAAAACCAAAGGGAATATTCCGCAGGGTTCTGATTGCAGTCGGAGAACCGATAGACATCGCCGGAAAAACGGCCGGACTAAAAGGAATTGAAAATGCAACTCAAGAGCTGTACAATAAGGAAAACTTTTTGAGAAATCTTGCAGAAGGATATAAAACCCGTCATCCGAACGGCAATGAAGCTGACGGACAAAAACTGGAGGAAAAATAAATGGCTTTTACAACGGACGAAGCATTCAGAAAATACACTGACGCGGAAACTTTCAGCAAAATAATAGAATATGAATCAGTTTCAGAAATGTGGGAAAAATGCATTGCAGATTACGCCGATCTTAATGCAGTGAATTTTGACGGAAAGCAATACACGTTCAGGCAGATTGAAGATGACGCCGCTTCATTCAGGGATGTGCTCGAAAAGAACGGAATAAAAAAACAAAGGCTCGGACTCTTGTGCGCGAACTCATACGATTTCGTAAAAGCTTTCATTGCAATAACGACAAGCGGAAATTCAGCCGTAATACTTCCGCCGCATCTTGATGAAACGTCCGTCTTCGGATGTTCCATGCAGATCGGATTCAAGACGATAATCGCACAGGACGCACTTGAAGAAAAAACGTCGCTTGCAAAAAACAAGGGCATAAAAATCATAAGGACATCGGAAACTTCCGAAAAAAAGATTCCGCTTTCAAAAGACGTGAACGGAGATGATGAATGCGTGCTCATGTTCACAGGCGGAACGACAGGAAAAAGCAAGGCGGCAGTTCTCAACAACCGGGCCGTAATGCAGGGAACGAAAAACGGATGCTATGCATACAAAGACGTGTTCCATCAAAAATACATTCTTGTGCTTCCGCTTTCACACGTTTTCGGATTGATAAGAAACCTTATGACATCGCTTTATACAGGAAGCGAAATTTTCATCTGCAAGAACAACAAGGACATGTTCAAGGACATCGCGTCTTTCAAACCGACCATACTCGTTGCTGTTCCTGCAATCGTGGACATGGCTCTCAAACTCTCTGCACAGCTCGGAAAAAACATGTTCGGCCCGTGCATGAAATACATAATCAGCGGTGCGGCATCTGTCTCACCTTATCTGATTACTGAATGCAACAAGATCGGAGTGACTCTTCTTGCAGGCTACGGACTTACTGAATCTGCAAACCTTGTTTCAGGAAACCCTGACAATCTTGAAGCACCGGAATCTGTCGGATACTTCTACCCCAACCAGGAATACAGAATCGAAAACGGAGAGCTTTGGCTTAAGGGTCTCAACATGCTGACACGATATGTCGGAAATGATCTGGACAATGAAAACGCATTTGAAGACGGATGGTTCAAGACCGGTGACCTCGTGCGGATCGATGAAAAAGGAAGGCTCTACATAACCGGGCGCATAAAAGAAATAATAGTCCTTCCGACAGGAGAAAACATTTCGCCTGCAGAAGTGGAGGCAAAATTCTACGCACTCTCCATGGTACAGGACTGCCAGATTTTTGAAGACATTGATGAAAGCGGAAATCATTTCCTTGCACTGGAAGTTTTACCGCGCATGAGCGAGCTTGAAAAAATTTCTTCCGAAGACAAAAATGATTATCTTTTGAAAGAGCTTGAAAAAATCAACGCATCGCTTCCTTCGTTCCAGAGGGTTTCAAAAATCACATTGCGCACGAGCGACTTTGAAAGAACGCCGAGCATGAAAATCAAGAGGTACAAAAAATGCAACTGACAAAAGATGAAATAAGCGCAAAGCTCAAAGAAATTCTCGTTGAAGCCGACGAAAAAAACAAAGAACTCTTAGATGAAATAACACCTGAATCTTCGTTGACGATGGATCTCGGGCTGACTTCGGTCGGAATGCTCTATCTCGTAATACTCATCGAACAGGCATTTTCCGTAGAGTTCGGAAATGTCGGCATGGATGATTTCAAGACTTTCGGCGACATGGTTAGCTATATAGAAAAGCTTCAGTCCGAAAACTAAAAATTTGGTTGATGATTTATGAGAAAGTTTTTTCATGCACTGCTTTACATATTTGCCGCGCTGTACCCTGTTTTTATTTTCGTCTGCATCGTGGTTTTTAAAATTCCTCCGCGAATCACATCTCTCTGCGTCATTGTCCTTGGAATAACTTTTTTCCTGAGCTTTACCGGAAAACAGAAAAAAAATCAGGATGAAACTTCCGGCAAAAAAAGAAAGCATTTTTAGACTGGCGGCCGCTTGCTACTTCATTATTGATTTTTGCAGGCGGCATGCTCGGTTTTTTAACGAAGGAAACTTTTTTTCTTAAGCTTTATTCAGCTTCGATCAGCGTGATGTTTTTGATTGTTTTCGGAAGCACGCTCATCTTTAAGCCGAACATGATTTTCAGGTTTGCAACGCTTGCAGACAAAACCGTCATAGGCTCTTCATTCGAAAAAGATGTATACAAGTACTGCCGGAACGTTACGATCATCTGGTGCATATTTTTTATTTTCAACGGAACGCTTTCCACGATCACAGCATTTTCAAAAGAAATATTCAAAGTGAACGATGATACGGCAAATGCAATCTGGTCAGTCTATAACGGAGTGATTTCCTATGCGCTCATCGGCATTCTTTTTTCATCTGAATTGTTCGTGAGAAGAATAGTCAATAAAAGAATGGTCAAGCCATTTCCGCTTTCTTCTTACAAGTATTTTTCAAGAAAACAGAATCTGGTTTTATGCTGCGTTGAAGGCGAAAAAAAATCCAAGGGAAAAACATGGAAAGATTTTCTTATGGAAACTGCGGCATTGAAAAATCATTTCAAGGAAACATGCGGAGAAAAAACAGAAATTCCGTTTTGCAACGAATGGATTTTTCTTGTGTCGTTCACAGCGGCAATCCAGGCAGGGAAAATTCCGGTAGTGAGCCTTGAAAAAAAATCTGACGTGGATTTTGAAAAAATCATTGAATCAAATCTGGTCACGGAC
>JAFPKH010000227.1:0-2644 GCA_017424825.1 Treponema sp.
ATCTATCATAAATAAGCCGAAATTTCTACCTCTTTCTCTTTATCGGATTTCTCGCTTGGTATTTTGCAAGCTCCGTTTCGATTTCTTCCGCCGTGTGGATTTCACCGCAGTTGATTCCAGGACATGTTTTGCTTTCTTCGTTCCATGTGTCCTGATCTTCCAAAACTTTTGTCCAAAAAGGATATGTCCGGCATTGGATTGGACGTGCTTCATAAGCTTCACAACCCTTGTTCCAGAAAATACATTCCATGTTTCTTTTTTCACGCAGCGAAAGATATTCAAATCCATCGTCAGATTCAATCCACCGGCAGTACATGAGGATAAATTGTTCGCATGTTACGTCCGCCCATTTTGCAAAGCGTTCCAAATCCGATTCCGACATCAAAACGACACCCGGAAAACCTTTGCAACAGTACGAACATTGCCTGCATGAAAAATTGAGACCGTCTTTATAAAATTTGTTTTGCAAATCTCCGTTCATTTTGATTCCAGATTTTTATAGTCGTTCATTTTCTGATTCAAAAATTCTATCCAAGGCTTTGAATTTTTGATTTCACATATCGAATCGAATTCCACGGTTGAAAAATATGGTTTCAGCAAAAGCCTTATGCAGTCTTTCGAGATTTTTAAAATCTCATTAGTTTCTTCAAGCGACTCTGAATTTTCTTCGCCCATAAAACTTGATTCAAAATTTTTCTTGCACTTGTTTTCTATTGAATTCAGTTCTGCGTTTGTGTCCGAATCTTTCAGCACTGTGATTTTTTTTACGTTCCCTTTTTTGTCCGTTTCTATGTGCCTTATTTCGCGGAAAAAAGTTTCGTATTCAAAAACAGGTTCGCTCGTGTATTCCGGTTTTAAATTCGTTACGATTACGGCATCTTTGTTCGTGCCCTGATAATTAAGGCGCAGATTTTTAAAATCAATCCCGCGCTGATATTTTATCTTGCAGTCCAAAATCAATACGGCTTCATCATATTTGGAAGATGAAAATAATTTGCCGTTTGTTTCGTTGAGCTTTTCGCGCATACGGATTGTGGCAGTCTTCGTATATTCTTTGTAGCCGACTTTTAAAATATCAACCGAGCTTTGTGAATTGAACACAAGGTTTTCAAGCAGATGGATTTTGCTCTGTAGGTTTTCCTCATTCAATTTTTGATCTGCGACCAGATTTTTCAATCCTTGAATTTCCGTATGCTGATTTTCAATTATGATTTGGCTTTCGTCATCGCTTTTTCTGATCAGCTCACGGATGCGAGGTCTCCAGATAAGGGTCAGTGGCACGGAAAAGAGTGCGCACATCAGCGAAGAGATTATTATAGAAGCAGTCCGGAAAGGAAGCCTGCATGAAATAAAAATTACGAGAATCATGCCGGAAAACAAAACGATGCTTGAAAGAACCGCCGCAACGAGTGAACCGAATGATTTTACAGGAGAAAAAAGAGCACTGAAGAATTTTCCGCCGCTTTTTTTTGACATTGTTGCTCCTCAAAAATGCTGGATTATAGTTTGACCATAGAAAAAAATCTGGTTTAGGTCAAGTGTGTCAAAGTATCCTGAACCCCAAGAAAAGATGTGCGCCGGCAAACCAATCCCATCTGCTGTACCATCCGAAATCCTGGTAATATGCGCCGTTCCATGAGTGTATCGTCGTGATGCCCATTCCGCCGTAGAATCCTTTGCGTGATTTTCCCATCATGACTAAATCCACGCTCGGTTGAAGATAGCAGGAAACGCTTCCCCACCACCCGAAGCTTGGGCCTGCTTTCAAGGAGCCTGAAAGTTCAAAAGAAAAAAGCTCTGTCCGGAACAACTGGAACATTGCTCCGAAAGTCAAAGTGATTGGATGCGCACAATAAAAATAACCGGCATCAATTCCCGTGAAAAAATGCAGCCGTTCTCCGTTGTGCGAATTGAATTCCCATGCCGCGGAAAATGAAATGTCTCCAAGTCCGAAGCCAAGAGATGTCTTTACTGGATTTCTTGTTTCAAAACAATCTTCGTATCTAAGTCCGCATGCTCCCGGAAAACCTGCATCAGCTTGAAAAACTATTGATGCATGGACCATTGCGCATAAAAAAACAAAAGAAAGAAAAACGCATAATTTTTTTGAAATCATTTTCATAACAGACACTCCTTAATCGACCAGTCCGGTTACGGCATCGAAGCTGAGGGTTGTTTCTCCGGCAAATCTTTGGGTGCCTGCATCAAAATAAGTGAGCGTCATATAATGATTGTCCGGGTTTCCGCTTTCGATTTTTTCCGAAGCAAAATAGATTCTGGAATTCCTGAGTGCCGCCGAATGCATTTCTTTTGGGAAACCATCAAGCAAGGTAAGCGCATGGGTAGATGCATCGTATGAAAATGCATGGAGTTTGTTTTCGCCCTGGATTCTTGCAAAAAGATAATGTGTCCCGCCTATTTTGAAAGCAAAGTTTGTTTCATAATAATGCCTGTCATCGATGCCTGCGTCTGGATATGCGGTTTCATTTTCCGTCATGCCTGAAAGATTCAGCGAAACTATTTTTTCTTCACATGGAATCTGATTCACAAAACCGTCCGAGCCGGCGGGCATCAGTTTGTAAACGGTCTTTGAAAGCAGGACATGGTTTGAATCAGCATAAATGATTTCGTAATTGAAATGTTC
>JAFPKH010000228.1:0-9891 GCA_017424825.1 Treponema sp.
AAGATTTATGGACTATAAATATTTCGCGGGAATAGCTCAGTGGTAGAGCGCCACCTTGCCAAGGTGGATGTCGCGGGTCCGACTCCCGTTTCCCGCTCTTGCAGGCGGTTTAGATTAGTCTAAATCGCCTTTTTTTTTAAGAACGGCGCAGGAATGGTTCACGAACCGATGCGCTTCTTTGAAGTGAACCCAGGTAAAGTCACTGAAATGAGTTTTCCGGGGCGAACTGAATTCAATAGTTAAGAGGTACTTTTCAATGAACGTCACCAAAGAAATCCAGAAAATTGAAAATTCTGCAGTCAAATTGACGGCGACAATCGCACAGGCAGACGTAGAATCCGGCTACAAATCAGAATTTGCAAAATATGCGAAGAACATCCAGCTTCCGGGATTCAGGAAAGGACACGTGCCTACCAAAATTATCGAGCAGAAATACGGAGAAGCTTTGAAGCAGGAAATAACCGGCGGTCTCATTGATTCAGCACTGAACGAAATCCTCCAGAGTGACGATGCAAAGGATTTCCGTCCGCTCCCCTACTCACAGCCGCGCCTCGAAGACAACAAGCTTCCGGAACTTGATCTGACCAAGGATTACACATTCACCGTCATTTATGACGTTTTCCCGGCCGTCGAAGTCAAGAATTTCAGCGGAATCACAATCAAGGAACCGCAGGTCGAGATCGGTGACAAGGAAATCGAAGACGAACTCAAGTCAATCCAGGAGCGCAACGCAGTGGTCATCGACAAGAAAGATGAGGATCCACTTGCAAACGGCGACATAGTGACGATCGACTACAAGGAGCTTGACGATTCAGGAAACACCGTTGAGGGAAGCACACGCGAAGGATTCGTATTCACAGTCGGTTCAGGCGAAAACATCTATAAAATCGATGAGGAAATCATCGGTATGAAGAAGAACGACACAAAGGAAATCACGAAGACATACGCAGCCGATGACAAGGATCCTGAGCTTGCCGGAAAGACCAAGAAAATCAGCGTGACAGTAAAGGCAATCAAAATCCGCGACCTCCCTGCAATCGACGATGACCTTGCACAGGACGTGAGCGAAAAATACCACAACCTCGAAGAACTCAAGGCAGACCTCAAAAAGCAGATGGAAGGAGCAAAATCAAGGAAGCTTGCGGAAATCAAGAGCCAGAGCCTTCTTGAGCAGCTTGTCGAAAAGAATCCGGTCGAACTTCCTCTTTCCATGGTACAGGCAGAGCAGGAAGCAAGATGGAGGATGCTCGCACAGCAGTTCCAGACAACACCGGAGCAGCTCGAAAAGATGATCCTTTCTTCAGGTCAGTCAAAGGTTGACATGATCAAGCAGTGGACGGGCGACACTGAAAAAATGCTCAAGAGCCGCCTTATCGTTGACCAGCTTCTGCGCGACAAGAACATTTCCGTAACTCCGGAAGAAGTGGAGGCACAGTACCAGAGGATCGCTGACGAGCAGTCAATCACGGTCGAAGAAGTAAAGAAGCATTATGACGACCCAAGAAACAAGGAATACCTCGTTGACGAGACAAAAGAGAACAAGCTTTTTGAAGAAATTTACAAGTCCGTCAAGGTTTCCAAGGGCGACAAGATGACCTTTGCAGACCTTTTCAAGCCGAAGCAGTAAAAAACAGCGTTTTTTATAATCCGAAGCAAGCAACACGGAATGTAATGAGTAAAAAAACTTGTCACATTCCGTTTTTTTGTCTATCTTTAATCATGAAGCCACCGGATGATCAGAAGCAGATTTTCGGGTGGCCAACGCAGAGCCGAACGGGATATCAAGCTTTCGAACGGCAGTACGACTATCAGGAGAAAAAAATGAACGAGTTCATGAACACTTTAGTGCCGACGGTTATTGAAAGAAGCGGAAACGGGGAACGTGCATACGACCTCTATTCAAGGCTGTTGAAAGACCGCATCATATTCGTTGACGGCGAGATTCGTGACGAGAACGCAGATCTGGTTGTAGCCCAGCTTCTTTATCTTGAGAGCGAAAATCCTGACAAGGACGTGAACATGTACATAAACAGCCCAGGAGGATCAGTGACTGCCGGGCTTGCAATCTATGACACGATGCAGTACATAAAGTGCGACGTGCAGACAATCTGCATCGGACAGGCGGCAAGCATGGGCGCGATTCTTCTTGCAGGCGGAACAATAGGAAAAAGATACGCACTTCCTTCAAGCCGCGTAATGATTCACCAGCCGTGGGGAGGAGCGCAGGGACAGGCTTCCGATATTTCAATACAGGCAAAGGAAATCGGAAGGCTCAAAAAGCTCAGCATAAAATATTTTTCCGATCAGACCGGAAAGAGTGAGGATATCGTTGCCAACGATATGGAGCGCGATTTCTACATGGATGCCCAGGAAGCAATGGAATACGGAATCATTGACCACATCATGGGCAATGCGAAAAAAGGAGATAAGAAATAATGGCCCGTTTTGGAAAAAGTGACCAGCACTTCTGCATTTTTTGCGGAAGACCGGCAGATGAAAAGCGCAGGGTCGTAAAGGCCCCTAATGATCCGGTATACATCTGCGAGAACTGCGTAAGTGCATGTCAGGCCGTTCTCAATGACGAAAAGCACTCACAGGCACCTATCGACATGGCAGACGTACCTACTCCGAAAGAATTCAAGGAATATCTGGATCAGTACGTAATCGGTCAGGATCAGGCAAAGAAAGTTCTTTCAGTCGCCGTGTACAACCATTACAAGCAGCTTTCCATTTCAAGGGAGCAGCAGGCTCTCAGCGAGATAAAGATAGAAAAATCAAACATTCTCCTTCTTGGACCTACCGGAAGCGGAAAGACACTCCTTGCAAAGACCCTTGCAGAAAAGCTCAAGGTTCCTTTTGCCATAGCCGACGCAACCACTCTCACGGAAGCCGGATATGTAGGCGAAGACGTGGAGAACGTGCTTTTGAAGCTCATCAATGCAGCGGACGGGGACGTTTCTGCGGCTGAAAGGGGAATCATCTTCATCGATGAAATCGACAAGATCAGCAGGAAGAGCGAAAACACTTCCATAACACGTGACGTAAGCGGTGAAGGCGTACAGCAGGCTCTCCTCAAGATTCTGGAAGGAACGCATGCATCCGTGCCGCCACAGGGTGGAAGAAAGCATCCGAACCAGGAGATGATCGACATAGACACAACGAACATCCTGTTCATCTGCGGAGGAGCTTTCGTCGGTCTTGACAAAATCATCGAGCAGAGGCTTTCATCTTCATCAATCGGATTCGGAGCCACAGGAACAAGGCGTACTGAAGAAGAGCGCATGGAGCTTTTGAATCAGGTTACGTCGGATGACCTCGTGAAGTTCGGGCTTATCCCGGAAATCATCGGACGTCTTCCAATGACATGTGCACTCAAGGAGCTTGACAGGGATGACCTCAAGAGAATCCTAACGGAACCGAAGAATGCAATCACGAAGCAGTTCCAGGCAAGCTTTGCAATAGACGACGTGGATCTTTCATTCGATGAAGAGGCGATCGAGCAGCTTGCGGACATTGCAATCAAGAACAAGACGGGTGCGCGTGGTCTCCGTGCAATCGTTGAAAAAATACTTCTTGACATTATGTTCGAGATTCCGTCAATCAGCGGAAAGAAAAAACTGGTCGTCACCAAGGATATAGTGAACCAGACTTCAATAGAAAACGTTGAATCGCTTCTGGTCGATCAAAAGACTGCCTAAAAAAACAAACCGTTCCGTAACAGAAAAGACTGAAAACGGGACGGTTTTTTTTATGTCCTGAAAAAAAGCATTCAGACAGGAGATTTTTCATTCCATGCCGAGCTGACGGAAAACATCCACCGTGGAAGCAGCATTCTTTTCCCATGAAAAACGCTTCGTCCAGTTGATTCCGCCTTCAATCAGCTTTTTCCTAAGCCCCTCGTCAAGCAGGACCTTTTCGATCGCGCTTTCAATGTCGCTTATGTCGTTTGAATTGAAAAAACATGCGTTCTGGCCGGCAACTTCCTTCAAAGCCCCGGAATCAGAGCATGCCACTGGAACACCGGTAGCCATGGCCTCAAGAACCGAAAGACCTGCACCCTCAGTGACAGACGGGAACACGCATGCTTCGGCACCCCTGTAAAGCTCCGGGAAACTTTCATGCGGAAAATACCCGGTTATGAAAATATCGCTCGCCGCCGACGACTCAAAGACAGCCTTATGAACCTGCTCTCCGTAGCGTGACTCCGAACCTGCAAGAACAAGCCTGTGCGGAAGACCTGTCTTTTCCTTGAACAAAGAAAACGCCCTTACAAGCTCCACGTGCTTTTTGTCCGCATTTTCCATTCGGCTGGCATATACGATGTAAGGCCTCTTTATTGCAAAAGGCTTTATGTCAACGGTCTGTGCGTCAACCGGAAAATCCTGCACCGGATAAAAAAGGCTGTGGTCGATTCCGCTGTGTATTACAACGATCTTCCTGCATTTTATGCCCGATTTCTCCAAATCTTTCTTTACGTACTGGCTCGGGGTGATTATGCAGTCAACTTTGGAAAGCCCCCTCTTCATCTGCTGGCGGAAAAACCAGTCGTCGTTCTTCTCAAAGAGATTGCTTACGATATCGTTTACTATTGCCACGCCCGGAACCTTGAATTTTTTCGGGATCATCCTTGGTCCTGCTGCATAAAGCATGGCGTCATAGCCCTGTTTTTTTCCGAATTTGTTCGCCTTGAAAATATGCCACCATCTTTCTGCGGTAAGGCTGTCAGGAACCGAAACGGCTTCAAAACGAAAATCCTTGTCCCCGGTATAGATATAGCGGTCCATCTCCGGGCCGAAAAGCTCAAATTCCATGTCGCCGCCGGACGGAAGATTGTGAACAAGGGATGTGAGGTAAGAACCAAGGCCTGAACGACCGTGCTCGCAGCCGAACGTATCTATTCCAACTTTCATTCCTACAGTATACCACAAACCATGCAAATTATGCTATACTAGTAGAATGAGTATGAATTTTTCTGACTGCGGTATTTCCGCACAACTTCAAGACAAACTGAAATCCCTGGGAATAGACTCCCCCACCCCCGTGCAGAAGGAAGTGATTCCTCTTGTCGCCGCAAACAAGAACATCCTTTTTCAAAGCGAGACAGGAACGGGAAAAACATTCGCATACCTGCTTCCGTTGGTGCAGAGGCTCGAAGAATCAGGGAATCCGGGGCATCACGTGAAAATACTGATTGCATCCCCTACATACGAGCTTGCTTCCCAGATAAAGCAGCAGCTGCAGCTCATAAGCGGAATAAAATCCCTTCTGTGCATAGGCGGCGCACCCATTTCCCGGCAGATTGAGATGCTCAAGGAAAAACCGGAGATCGTCATAGGAGGCTCGGCAAGGCTTCTTGAACTGATCCACCTGAAAAAGCTCAAGGCAGATTACGTAACCACGCTCGTGCTTGATGAAGCGGACAGACTTCTAAGCCCGGAACTCAGGGAAGACACCGAAGCTCTTTTGGAAAGGCTCCCCAGAAAAGTGCAGCTCATAGGAAATTCAGCCACGGTTTCAGCATACACGCAGAGAATACTCCAAGAAGCAAGGGACGGTCTTGACAGTGCGGATCCTGACACAAAAAAAGACGGCGAAAACGCAATAAAGCTCATATCCCTACCGGCAGAGGACGTGCTCAGAAAAAGGATAACCCATTGGGCAATATTCGCGCAGCAGAGGGATAAGATAGACACTTTGCGGAGCTTCATCAATGCCGTGAACCCCAAGAAAATGATAGTCTTCACAAGCCGGTCCGACCAGATTGAAAACATAGTCGAAAAGCTCAGGTACAAGAAAATCGACGTTGAAGGATTCAGCGCAAAAATCGACAAAAAGGCAAGGAAAGAATCCATAGACAGGTTCAGGAGCGGAAAGACACCGATACTCGTGACCACTGACCTTGCGTCGAGGGGACTGGACATAGCCGGGGTGACGCATGTAGTTCAGATGGATCTTCCAGAGCATGCTGATTTTTTCATACACAGGGCAGGAAGAACCGGGCGTGCGGGTGAAACGGGATTCAACTGCGTGATCGGAGATGAATTTGAGATGAGGGATTACGCAAAGCTTGAAAAAAAGCTTAAAATAACCGTATATCCTAAAATACTCTATTACGGAAAGCTGCTCGACGTTTCGGAAGTCCCTATGGAAGATGAACCAGACGGCGGAGAGGACGGAAAGAACGAAAAGCCGCAGGAAGTTCAGGAAAAATCAGGACCGAAAAAGAAAGCAAGCGGTACGCAGGTAAAAAACACGGAAGAAAAGAAAGATCATGAAAATGAATCCGGGGAAAAACCCAAGAAAAAATTCTACGAGCTTATAAAAAGACCTAAACAGAAGAAAAAGAGGAGAAGGAAGGCCGAAAAATCATGACGTCCCTGATTTTCATCGGATTTTCCATTCCGATAGCGGTATGCGACATACGAAGCATGAAGATTCCCGACCTGCTGATCTATTCAGGGATAAGCGCCATGCTGGGATACAGGGCTGCATTTTTACGCGAAGGAATCCTCCTTTATATATGCGCCGCATTGATTTCTGCCGTCCTTTTCGTCATGGTCAGGAAGATTTCGAAAAGCGGCCTTGGATGGGCGGACGTAAAATATGCTGCCTTGTGCGGCCTTTATGCAGGGCTCAGCTATGTTTTCATAGGATACGTGCTCACGGCATTGTTCTGCGGGATTTTTTTCCTTATCCTAAAAGCAGCCGGAAGATACGGAAGCGGAAAAGCGGTGCCGTTCACGCCTTTCATGGCACTTGGAACCGTGTCAGTCATGCTGATACCTATTGTTAAACAGCTTGCTTGCTGATATAATCATTGCGGGAAAAATTATCGGGCGCAGTAAAAAATGCGTCTTATTATAGAGGGAATTTTGTGTTTTTAAAGAGTCTTGAAATATTCGGTTTCAAATCATTCGCTGACCGCACTCACATCAACTTCACCGACGGGATAACCGCACTTTTGGGTCCCAACGGATGCGGAAAAAGCAATGTCGTCGATGCAATAAAATGGGTTCTTGCAGAAAACCGCTCAAAAAATCTGCGCGCGGCAACAATGGAGGACGTAATCTTCAACGGAACGGAAGCACGCCCTGCACTTTCGCTTGCTGAAGTTACATTGACCATAGCCAACGAAAACGGACTCCTTCCGCTTGATGACAGTGAGATCGCCATAAAAAGAAGATTGTACCGCTCGGGTGAAAACGAATATTTCATCAACGGACGGCAGGCAACGGCATCGGAAATAAGAAAGCTGTTCATGGACACCGGAATCGGAAAATCAGCTTATTCCGTCATGGAACAGGGAAAAATCACGCAGATACTTTCCTCAAAACCTGAAGACAGGCGCTATCTTTTCGAAGAGGCTGCAGGAATCAGCAGAAGCAAGGCAGAAGTGGCCGAAGCAGAAAAAGAGCTTGAAAAGACACGTGCAAATCTCGCACAGATTGAAAGCGGACTTTCCGAAACCAAGAGAAACTATGAGGCTCTCAAAGTCCAGGCAGAAAAGACGAACAAATACAGGAAGCTCCTCGATGAAAAATTCAACTACGAGCTTGACATACAGCTTCTTAAGCTCAAGGATTTCACGCAGAACAAGGCACGCCATGAGCAGATACTGAACGAAGCAAAGGAAAAGCGTGACCTCGCGATCAAGGAAATAGAGCAGATCTACGCCGCGCTGAACGAAAACACGGACAAGATAAAATCCCTGCAGGAACAGATGAACGTCAAGCAGCAGGAAGTCATAAAGATTGCCGCAGAACAGAACGGAAAAAAAGACATGGCCGTCCAGCTCAAACAGCAGCAGGGCGCACTCAGGGAAAAGGTCGGGCAGATTGAAAACAGGATCAAGAACATAAGGGAACGCCTTGAAGAATACAACGATGACATCGACAACCTGAACGCAGAGCTGCATGAAAAGAACAAAAAGCTCGACGACATAAAGCGCAACATAGAGAATTTTACAGAAAACATCTCTCAGTCATCGCTTCAGATAGACGAAAACCAGCGCCAGATAAGCACGAACGCCGGAAAAATACACAACCTCGATGCAGAGCGTGCAAAACTCCAGAGCGATCTTGCGGCAATCACCGAAGACATCGTTACGGAACTCGACGCAAAGCTGAAAGATGCAGGATATTCTTCCGCGGCAAACAAAAAAGCGAAGGAAGATCTCGACACCCTCATCGAAAGGATAAAGATTTTCTCGAACGGACGCGCGAACATTTTCAGGGACTTCAACTCACTCCCGTCACACTCCGAAAAGGATGCGGCAAAATTCAGCGGGGATGCGGTACAGGCTTTCACGGAGCTTTCCGCCATGATCGACGAGCTGAAATCAAGCCTTGACAGCTATACCAAGACTTCGCCCCAGTTCATAGACGAATTTCTTTCACCGGAAGGAATCATCACGAAAAAAAGGCGCATAGACGAATCAATCAACGAAAATTTCGCGGAGATAGATTCAATCAGCAAGGAGAACGAAAGCCTTTCAAAGCTGAACGCAAGCCTCACGAAAAAAATCAACGAATACAAGGAAACTTTGGGCAAGCTTCAGATAAACCGTGCAGAAATGATACAGCAGCTTAACTCATGCAACC
This sequence comes from Treponema sp., assembly GCA_017424825.1. Lineage (GTDB taxonomy): Bacteria > Spirochaetota > Spirochaetia > Treponematales > Treponemataceae > Treponema_D. The sequence continues at coordinate 8,601 of JAFPKH010000228.1, forward strand.
AGCAGATTTCCACTCTCAAAAAGACCCTTGCATCCGAGCAGACCAGCCTTAAGGAACAGGAAGACGAGCTTTTCCAGGAAAACCAGAGAAAAGACGACATAGACGAAAAGCTTGAGGAACTGGACTCACAGATTGCAGAACTCCAGCACAAGGGCGAAAAACTCACGGACGAGCTTACTCAGCTTGACTCACAGATTGCAGACTGCAACAGCCGCGTTTCAGGAAAAGAGGACACGCTCAAAAAGAAACAGGAAGAAAAGAACAAGTATCAGGATCAGATTGAGCGGTACAGCGTAGGAATTGCCCAGAACGACACTGAAATCAGGAACGTAAAGCAGAATTTCCAGGACAACTATTCACGCGACCTCATGGAATTCGAAGAAAGGATGTACACCATAACGGCCACGCCCCAGGCACTCAGGGAAAAGCTTTCTTCCGTCAAGGAAAAGATTTCCGAGCTTGGTCAGGTGAACTTCATGGCGGTTGAGCAGTTCGCTGAAGAAAAAGAAAGGTACGAAAGACAGCAGGAAAGCTTTGCGGACACGAAAAAGACGCTTGACAACCTCGTGCGTGTGAGCGAAGAGATCAGGACCAAATCATCCGAGCTGTTCCTCAGCACATACAATAAGATCAGGAAGAATTTCCACAACATGTTCCGCCGCATGTTCAACAACGGAGGAAGGGCTGAGCTTCGTCTCGTGGATCCAGCAAACGTGCTCACTTCAGGAATCGACATATATGCGCAGCCGCCGGGAAAAAAGCTTGAGAACATCTCCCTGCTTTCGGGCGGTGAAAAGACCATGACAGCAATGGCGCTTCTCTTTGCAACGTATCAGGTGCGCCCAAGCCCCTTCTGCCTTCTGGACGAAATCGATGCGGCTCTTGACGACAAGAACGTAGGAAGCCTCGTCAACGTCCTCAGGGCATTCTCAGGCGTAAGCCAGTACATAGTCATAACGCACAACAAAAAGACGGTTCTCGGTGCTTCGTCCATGCTCGGAGTGGTGATGGAAGAAAGCGGAATCACAAAGGTGGTTCAGATCCGCCTGGATGATGACATGCTCAACGGAAAGGCAGCTTTCGAAGACAATGATGATTTCGTTGAAGAGGAAGTGGAGCCGGAAGAAGGCATAGTGATTCCTCAGAGACCGCCGAGAAGGGAGCATAATCCTGACGGAAGCCTCAAGGAACCGCAGGAAACAGATTCTGAAGATGGAAATTCAGAAAAAAATCAGGAAATTTCAGAAAAAGAAGCGTCTGAAAACATGGAAAACGGGAAACAAACCGATGA
>JAFPKH010000229.1:0-7811 GCA_017424825.1 Treponema sp.
GCATGCCTAGCAACGTGTCCATAGGAAAGCTCCTTGGCATAAGCGACCGCCACGTAAGGTACGTGATAAGGGCTGCGTCAAAGAATATGGACAACATTTCCTTAAAAAGTTATTATGGTATATATGAAAATTTACTTGGCAAGCGGAAATCTGAACAAAAAGCGGGAAATGTCAGAGCTTTTCCCGGAACATACGATAGTAATCCCGAAGGACGAGGGAATAGCGTTTGACCCTGATGAAACAGGAACCACGTTCTACGAAAACAGCATAATAAAAGCAAAGGCTCTTTTCGAGATCGTGGGATGCCCGGTCATTGCCGATGACTCAGGAATCTGCGTGGATGCATTGGACGGTGCTCCCGGCATCTATTCATCGCGCTATGCAGGCCCTGAGTTCATGAAAGGAATGCCGGACGGTAAAAAAATTCCGCAGGAACAGCAGAACATATACCTGATAACCCAGCTCAACGAAGCGTTAAAATCCGGAAAAAATGTTTCACCGGATTCAAAGGCAGGTCTTTTTCCGAACGGCCCCAGAAGCGCACGATATATATGCGCCATGGTGCTTTACATGGGACCGGGCAGAATCTACGTGAGCCAGGAAACGATGGAGGGAACGATAATTGAAGATCCTTCGGAGCAGAGAGGTTCCAACGGATTCGGATACGACCCCCTTTTCTATCTTCCACAGTATGGAAAAACTTCGGCGGAAATCAGCCCGGACGAAAAAAATGCGATAAGTCACAGGGGCAAGGCCGCAAGAATAATGAAGTCAATAGTTTCGCAGCTTTGCATAGAAAAATAAAAACCGGGGAAAAATATGAAAGCTAAAGACATAAAATCCAACGGACATACATGGCACTTCGTAAACAACAGCGGGCTTATGCAGCTGAACATCCGCACTATAGATGACGTGCTTGAACTGGAAAACCTTGATCCCAAGCTGTGGGTGGCTCTTTCATGTCCGGTAAGCGGGCTTGAATTCAGCGAAGACACTCTGCAGGTGCTGGACCTTGACAAAGACGGCAGGGTGCGTATACCGGAAATCATCTCGGCATGCAGGTTCATAAAAAAATATTTCAAAAAGCCGGAAATCATAATGGAAAAAGGCTGTACCATACCGGTGGACGCACTTTCCGACGAAAACTTCGACTGCGGTCATTCACCGGCGGAATCTGCGGCAACGATACTGGAAATACTTGGAAAATCTGGTTCCGAAAGCATTTCTCTCGAAGACGTTTCAATGAACGAAAAGCTTTTTTCACCTTCAGTATACAACGGGGACAAAATACTTCCGGCTGCGGCTGTAAAAGATGAAAATGCGGCAAAAACCATAAGCGAAATAATAGATGCAACGGGCGGTGCCGATGACATTTCGGGCGACAAAGGCATAACCAGAAAACAGTTCGAAGATTTTTTCAACGATCTCCGTGCTTTGCGTGAATGGAGGGAGCTTGCACAAAAAGATGCGCCGGGAATTTTTTTCATGGGTCTTGCGACAGATTCAGCGGCATCATCATACATGGCGGTGAAGGACAAGATTGATGAATTTTTCCTGCGCTGCAACGTAAGCTCATATTCTGCGGAGCTATCGAAAAATCTGCACGACAAGGAACTTTCTTCACTTGACGAAGGACTTTCGGGCGAAAAGCTTTCAATGCTTCCTCTTGCAGAAATAAACGGCGGCAAGGTTCTCCCTCTCGTTTCATCCGTAAACCCGGCATGGGCTGAAAAAATAAGCGCATTCAGGATAAATGCAGTAGAGAACATATTCGAATCTGGAAAAACATGCATAACGGAAGAAGAATGGAAAAAAATCTCCGCGGATTTCGCTCCCTACATGGCATGGTTCGGCGCAAAACCTTCGAACACGGCATCATCACTTTCGATGGACCGCGTGAACGAAATACTAGCATCCGATGCGGAACAGATAATCAGGCATGGTCTTGATGAAGAGGAAAAGCATCCTCCGCTTGCGCTTGCAACGCTTGACCTAAAGAAAATGATACTTCTAAGGCGTGATTTCCTCCGTCTCCTGAAAAATTTCGTTTCTTTCGAAGAATTCTACAATCCTGACACTCCTGCAGTATTCCAGTGCGGCACCCTTTACATAGACTCCATTTCATGCGACCTCTGCTTCAAGGTAACCGATGAAACAAAGCATGCCGGAATGGTTCCTCTTTCACAGTGCTATATGCTCTACTGCGACTGCACGAAAAAATCGACTGGCGAAAAAATGCGGATAGCTGCAATGGTTTCAGCAGGAAAATGCGACAACCTCATAGCAGGACGCAACGGACTTTTCTTTGACCGTAACGGCGGTGACTGGGATGCGACCATAACGAAAATAATCGAAAACCCGATCAGCATAAGGCAGGCATTCTGGAGTCCGTATAAAAAACTTGTCAAGCTTGTCCAGGAAAAGATTTCGGGAATGGCATCAAAGGCAGAGTCAAAAGTCAACGAAAAGATGGCGGAAGTAGTGAACAACCCGGAAGAGGCGGCAAAGCAGGCTGCGGCAAATTCAAAGAAAATAGACATCGGAACTATAGCGGCCATTTCGGTTGCATTCACCGGCATAGCCACAGTGGTCGGAAGCCTTTTGAACGCATTCTTCGGACTGGGAAAATTCATTCCGCTCGGTATAGCAGGAATAATCCTATTGATTTCGCTCCCGTCAATGATAATAGCCTGGTCAAAGCTCCGCCAGAGGAACATTGCACCAATACTTGACGCATCGGGATGGGCAATCAACGGCAACGTAAAAATCAACATAAAGCTCGGTTCTACGATGACGGCAACTCCTGTACGCCCGAAAAATTCAAAGCTTACGAAAAAAGATCCGTTCGCAGACAAGAAATTCCCGTGGAAGAGAATAATCTTCCTGATAATCATCATTGCGGCGGTCATAGGCATAATAGCGGCGGTAGGCAGCAATCCGGACGGCATATCCGGAGTATGGAAAAACATAAAGGATTTTTTCACTAAATTCACGGTCCAGGCGGCTGAAACAGCAGTCAGCGCACCTATAAATTAAGGAGATTTCTTATGGAGATTATAAGGACGTTCATAGTCGGCGTGGTGATGGGAATAGAAAACGTAATCCCGGGCGTATCCGGCGGAACCATGGCCGCAATATTCAATATCTATGACGAATTCGTAGAAGCTTTCACCTTCAACATCAAGAAGATGTGGAAAAACAAGAAATTCGTGTTTCCGCTTTTCATAGGAATGCTCATAGGTGTACTGGTGTTCGCAAGCCTTGTTTCCATCCTGTACGAAAAATTCAACATCCAGACGAACTGCTTCTTCATCGGGCTGATACTCGGAAGCCTTCCGTGCCTTTTCGGATACATGCTGGAAAAAAAAGACGGTAAAAAATTCTCAGGCGGAAAGACAGCCGTAATCATCGCATGCGTTGCCGTTGCCTTCGGACTTCTGATCCTCCTCAACTGGGTCGAGCACAGCGGAACCTTGCAGGGAAACATACCGACAGAAGAAAGCTTTGCGGTACTTCCGAAACAGACATTGGGACTCACTTTCAAGCTTTTCATAGCCGGTGTCCTTGGTGCGGTCGCAATGATAATCCCGGGAATTTCAGGTTCCCTCGTGAACATCATGATGGGAGTATACCCGATAATCATGAAAAGCATCCCTTCTCTTTTTACCAGCAGATTCCTTTCTTCCCTGCTCTATCTTCTTCCGAACGGAATAGGACTTGTAGTCGGACTCGTATCTGCGGCAAAGCTCATAGGATACATACTCAAAAAGCTCCCGAACCAGTCATACGCATTCATATTCGGGCTTATATGCGCATCTGCAGTAAACATATTCTGGAACACTTTCCCCGGATTCAAGACCCTTACAGTTCCGGGTATAATCGGAAGCGTGATTTCACTTTTGGTCGGAGCGGTCCTCACATATTTCTGCTCAAAGCTTGCCAAAAAGGATGATGAAAAGACGGCTGCCGTTAAAGAAACCGAAGCACAAACAGAAGAAGCCGTTTCAAAAACAGCTGATTAAGAGGATTTTTTCACCATTTTACCCATGCGGCCTGGACTGTGAAATGCTTCTGCTTTTCCTGAATGTCCATGTCCGCCGGAAGGTCTTTTGTTTCCCTCCTGAACGAGCCGAACATAGGATCACAGCACGTGCAGTCGTTGTATGTGACTATGCTGTCTTCATCAAGCCCCATTTCAAGAAGCAGCGCAAGGTTTGCTTTTGCAAGCGAAAGATGGTAGCTTCCGTTTTTCATTCCGTATTTGTCAAGAGAAAGCTTTTCAGGCTCAACGCAGTCCGGGGTAAAGTTCACCCTGAAATACTGTGCGCGTTCTTCACCTACAAGATAGCAGCATCCGTGGATATGAGGCCCCATGACCACGCAAAAATCATGACGGTCGCAGCCGTATTTTTTTTCCGCAAGCTCCACCGCATTCCTTACGATTCCGGTTCCTTTCCATCCTGAATGAAGCATACCGAAGACTTTTGTAACCGGATCATAAAGATATATGGGCATACAGTCGGCGACAGTCACCACGGGGATTATTTTTTTGTTGTCCGTTATTATTCCGTCACCCTGCATACCGAAAAGCTCTCCGGCAGAATCAGGGGCAAAGACGGTCTGTGAATGAATCAGCTCCACGGCGGCAATCTCATGTCCGCTTCCGGCAAGATTTTTAAGGAATGCATCCCTAACCGGATTATGCTCGTTCCACCTGAAGCGCATTGAACCGGCGGCTTTAAGAGTCATACCGTAAGAAGGCCCGTCATCCAACGGAACTCCCTTGCAATAAAAGCGTCCGGTAAAAAAAGTCCGTTCATTCAGGCTGTCCGTAAGCATAAATCAGTCCTCTATGCTAAGGTCAAGCGGCTCAAGATCCTGAAGGAACTCGTATGCCTGGGTTATGCTTTCATAAGCCTTGGTCATCATGGCCTTGTACACGCGGTTTTCCTTTCCCTTAAGCTTTGAAAAGTTGACCACCGGTCCGTAATAAGGTGTCACTTTGTCACCAACGATTCCGCCCAAAAGACACTGCATGCTCCTGCAGGCCTTTCCGAAAAATTTTATGTTCTGTGCGGCAGTCTGGTCGATTGAGTTCATAAGGTTTCCGATCCTTACGTCATCCACGTTGGAAATGGATTCCTTGGCATCATAGGAAGCAAAAATCTGTCCGTACTCACCGCCTGCAGAAAGCTGACGCGTAAGAAGGTCAAGATTGTCGGTAACCCTCATGAAAAGATTCAGTGAATCCGAGAATTCTATCCTGTTCTCGCGCATGGCAAAATCACCTTCCACAGACGTGGTTGAAAGAGCCGGGCTGAACTGGGAGAACTGGTTCTTCAGATAATAGCTTATGAAGCCCAAGGTCAGGTTGTAATGGAATTTCTTGTCCGTTTTTGAAGTTTCCCAAGGACGCACCGGATAAAGCGGGAAATCATCGATGACAAAATAATCATGGAGCTTGTGCTTGATTTTTTCCTTTTTGGCATCACATTCCCATGTATTCCACCTGCGCTCGAACACAAGCTTCCACTGCGAACGGAATTTCTGGTACCAGCCTTCACCGCCGCCGTATGCTTCCGGAATATAGACTGAATTTTCAAATATGAGCCTGGAGATTTTGAGGATAGGAACAGTACGCACGAACATCTTGATGATTCCGTTCTGTGACGACGCGTTGTTCATGAAAACAGCATCCTCTTCGCTCTCCTCCACCTCATCTTCTCCGTTACCGGTCATGGCCGTTCCCTTTTTCTTGCTCAGAAGGTAAAGAGCCTGCACTGCCTCATCGGTAAGCGGTATATAGCTTGAAAGTATCTTTGCAAAATCAGCAAAATCATTTTTGACCTGTGAAAAATCGCATCCCCTGGCACCTTCAACTACGACTTCGAATTTTGAGACTATCCTGCCGAACGGAAGCCTTGCAAACTGCCTGAGCCACTCGACGCCGCGCACCGCTGCATACATCTCTGCCTTTTTCGTGCTTGGAATCTCATCAATGGCCTTTTCCACCTTGTTTATGAGGATAGATTTCATTTCAGGAGTGACGTTCACGTTGAGCGCATACTGATACGGATCAGCCTCCTCGTGTATTTTTTCTACAAGCTCCGGCATGATCAGCGAACCGAGTATAAAATAGTATGAACCGTTGTTTTCCTCGTACTTCGCAATATAAGGGGCAAAAAATTCGGCGGCCTTTTTTATCCCGGAAAATTTTTCATAGAACGCCGGCCCCAGCTGCTTTTTCTTGTAATCGACAAGACCGGGGCTGTTATGCTCTATGCTTCTGGCAATGTCCTTGAGAAGGGATTTGTTGAGGACGCCTTCTATCGTGGAATTCGTAAAAGCTGCCTTAAGCCAGAATATAAAACGCTTCAGCGGTGAAAGAGCCTTTACTTTTTCTGCAAGATTCTTCGTTTCTTCCTTTGCATCATCTTCTGCGATATCTTTAGGCTCAAATCCTTCGACGGTCTTCCCATGGCTCATGTTCTTAAGCATCTGCTCACGTTCGCCTTTGCTTATTTCGCCTACAAGGTCATTGAAAGTTGAATTGTCACTTTGCGTCACTTTTAAACTCCATTTTTTTATAGGTCTTCCGGCAGATTCCGTATCTCCATTATCGGTCTAAAAGCTGATTTTGGGAAGCCCCTTTATCAAAGAAAAACGCTTTGCAATGCCGAATTCACGCTTCAGGATCAGTAAGCAGACGGTATGCCTCCATCTGGTCGCTGCATGAAAGCAGTGCATCCCTCAAATTCTGGTTCTTGAGCTTTGAGCTGAAATATGACAGCGTCTGGAGATAATAGTTGTGCTGGTTGCTTGCCGCCGCAATCATGAACAGAAGCCTTACAGGAACTTCATCAATGGCCTGGAAATCGATTATATCGACCTTGGATATTCCGACTGCCACGACAAGATCCGTGACCGATGCAATCCTTACATGAGGGATGGCTATTCCGCGTCCGAGTGCGGTTGACATAAGCTCCTCACGGCGCAGGATTTCGTTTTCAAGCTCCTTGGCATCTTTTATCTGCGGTGCGGTTGACAATGTCTGGGAAAGCTTTACGAGAGCGTCATGCTTGGTCTGATGCTCCAAAAAAACGATTCTTTCCGGTGAAAGTATATTCTTTACCAAAACAGCCATATCAGCAGGGGCAGACGGCTTTGTAGAAAGCTTTTCATTCACCCAGCGCTCTATTTCGTCGCGCTTGAACCTCCAGACCGTCCCGATCTTTCCGCTCGGTATCTCACCCTTCTGCGCCCAATCATAAACGGTGCGCTCGCTCACACGCAGATATTTAGCAACCTCTTCAATAGTAAGGATATCGTCTTCCAAAATATGCTCCCTGAGTTTTTTGTAGAATATTGCATTCATTACGCTTTTTTGTCAAGTATTACCAAGCAATAGAAAAGCTTGACATAAAAAAAAGACCCTCTGAATAATCAGAAGGTCTTTGAGTGCGGAGAAGCCGACTTGAACGGCCACGCCTCGCAGCACTAGCACCTCAAGCTAGCGTGTCTACCAATTCCACCATCCCCGCATTTGATGTTTGATATAATGGAGTATATATTATTCTAAAAAACGTGTCAAGCGTTTATTGTGAAAATTACATAAAAAAATGAAAGCACCGGATTCAGCGGCAGAAAATCAGCTCGATCAAAAAAACTATGGCGCAGCAGGAACCGGCTACTATGGGGAGGCTCAACCCGAACCAGGCCATGACAACTCCGGCAACCAGAGCGGCAAGGCCTGACCAGATGATCTGCGTGGATTCAAAAATTGCCGGGAAAGTCATCAATGCCAATGTCAC
>JAFPKH010000230.1:0-3788 GCA_017424825.1 Treponema sp.
AAGCGGCGGAAGCAAAGTCTACGGAGGATTCGGAATCTCCAACGGAAAACAGTCGGCAGCGCTTTCAGGAACCGTTGAGGCAGTTGTGGCGGGATCGGTTTTCGTCAGGACGATTAATGAAAACTGCAGCGACGAAAAAAAACTTTTCGAAGCCGTCAAAAACAAGGCGAAGGAAATCTCCGGTCTGTGATGACGGCATGAGTTTTCAGCAATGGTTGATGTCCACGAGCGAAAGCGTATCCACGCCGAATCTGCTTGCCAGGCTGTCGGCCATTGCATTTGCGGTGTCCATCGAAGTGAAGCAGTCTATGTCATGCTCAACAGCAAGCCTCCTGAGCTTTACGGATTCTGCAACAGGATCGCGCCCCTTTGATGAAGTCGAAACGACGTAGTCAATCTTTCCGCTTTCAAGCAATGTCATAACATTGTCGCTGTAATCTTCATGAACTTTTGCAACATAAGTCACTTCCATTCCAGAGCGTTCTATCGTGCTTGCGTTTCCGCGGGTGGCATAGAGCTTGAATCCAAGGTCATGGTATTTTTTTGCAAGGGCCGGGAGTTCAGGAAGATCAGAATTCCTTACGCTGAAAAGAACTGCTTCCGGTCTTTCCTTGTTCGTTCCGGGATGTATCATTTTCCATCCGGCACCGAGCATTCCCTTGTAGACGGCTTCTTCTTTCGTTTCCGCAATTCCGAGCACTTCACCTGTTGATTTCATTTCAGGTCCCAGATGAGTGTCCACGTCCATGAGCTTTTCAAAACTGAACACAGGAACCTTCACCGCAAAATAATTGCGCGGCTTGTAGAGACCTGTTCCGAAACCCATGTCCCTTACTTTTTCACCGAGCATTGCCCTTGTTGCAAGCTCCACCATAGGAACGCCGGTCACTTTGCTCAGGTACGGCACGGTTCTTGATGAGCGCGGGTTTGCTTCTATTATATTGAGCTGACCTTTGTAGAAAAGCCACTGTATGTTGACCAGTCCCCTTGTTCCGAGAGCCTTTGCCATTGCACTTGATTTTTCCACGACAACTTCCGTCATCTCTTTTGTGAAAGTCCACGGCGGATAGACCGCTATTGAATCCCCGGAATGGATGCCCGTCCTTTCAACATGCTCCATGATTCCCGGAATCAGCACGTCCTCACCGTCGCAGATGCAGTCGATTTCAAGCTCGGTTCCTTCCATGTATTTGTCAATCAGGATCGGGTTTTCGATTTTCTGGGCAAGGATGATTTTCATGTATTCTTTTATGTCAGCAGGATTTCGCGCGATGATCATGTTCTGTCCGCCAAGTACGTAGCTCGGTCTCATGAGCACCGGATATTCAAGCTTTGCCGCAGCTTCAAGAGCCTCAACCTCCGTCATCACGGTCATTCCTTTCGGACGGTTCACGTTGAGCCTTTCGCAGAGTTCCTCAAATCTTTCCCTGTCTTCCGCAAGGTCGATTGAATCAGCGGACGTTCCCAAAATCCTGATTCCCTTGTCGTCAAGGTATTTGGTCAGCTTGATTGCAGTCTGTCCTCCGAACGCAACGACCACGCCCACCGGTTTTTCCACGCTGATTATGTTCATAACGTCATCCGGAGTGAGCGGCTCGAAATAAAGGCGGTCAGCAGTGTCGAAATCAGTAGATACGGTTTCCGGATTGTTGTTGATTATGGCAACCTCATATCCGAGCTTTTTGAGCGACCACACGCACTGGACTGAAGCATAGTCGAATTCAATTCCCTGACCAATCCTGATCGGGCCTGACCCAAGGACTATTATTGTGCCCTTTGATTTTTTTCCTGCATGTATTTCCTCAAGGAACCCTTCGGCCTCATTGTCACCGCCTGTAGTGGAGTAGAAGTACGGTGTCTCGGCATCGAATTCACCTGCGCAGGTATCGACCATCTTGAACGAACGCGGAGGATACAGAAGACCTTTTTTCCCGAGCAGCTCGTTTGTCTTTTCCATGTTCGCGATGTTCTGAAGCTTCCACAAAAACCATTCGTCTATCATAGTGACCGAGTGGATTTCTTCAACGGTCATGCAGCCGCGCTTCAGTGCCTGGTACACCGCAAAGATTCTCCGGTCAGTGCATTCACCCACGCGCCTGATTATTTTCTCGTCGTTCTCTGCCATGAATGCCGGAAGGTTCAGGTCTTTTATTCCAAGCTCCGCACCCCTCACTGCCTTGAGCATTGCTTCCTCAAAATTCTGCCCGATCGCCATGACTTCACCGGTGGCTTTCATCTGCGTGCCGAGTTTTCTTGATGCGTATACGAATTTGTCGAACGGGAATTTCGGCATCTTTATGACCACGTAATCAAGCACAGGCTCGAATGCGGCGACAGTTTTCCTGGTTATGAAATTCGGAATCTCGTCAAGCGTAAAACCGACTGCAATCAGTGCGGCGACCTTTGCAATCGGATATCCGGTGGCTTTTGATGCGAGTGCTGATGACCTTGAAACGCGGGGATTCACTTCGATGACCGCATATTCGAACGTCTCCGGGTTAAGCGCAAACTGGCAGTTGCATCCTCCCTCAATCTCCAACGCCGATATTATGTTCAAAGCGGCAGACCTGAGCATCTGGTATTCTTTGTCGGCAAGAGTGACCGTCGGTGCTATGACTATCGAATCTCCAGTATGCACTCCGACCGGATCAAAGTTTTCCATGGAGCAGACGGTTATCACGTTTCCGCTTGAATCACGCATGACCTCGAACTCAACTTCCTTCCATCCTGAAATGCATTTTTCAACGAGTATCTGATGGATGGGCGAGCGGTGAAGTCCGTTGTGGGCTATCTCGTCAAAATCCCTTTCGTTGTATGCAATGCCTCCTCCGGTTCCTCCGAGTGTGAATGCAGGACGTATGATCACCGGGAATCCTATCACGTTCTTCGCAAAATCAAGCGCGTCGTCATAATCCGTCACGACCTTGGACGGAATGCACGGCTCCCCGATTTTTTCCATGGTGTCCTTGAACATCTGCCTGTCTTCGGCTTTGTCTATCGTAAGCGGTCTGGCACCAAGAAGCTTTACTCCGTGGCTTTCAAGGAATCCTGATTTCGCAAGCTCCATGCTGAGCGTAAGTCCGGTCTGTCCTCCGAGCGTTGAAAGAAGGCTGTCGGGCTTTTCCTTTTCTATGATTCTCTGGAGCGTCCTCACGTTGAGCGGCTCAAGGTAGATTTCATCAGCCATCGCGTGGTCCGTCATGAGGGTTGCGGGATTTGAATTCACCAGGCAGACTTCAAGCCCCAGCTGCTTCAATGCCTTGCATGCCTGGTTTCCGGCGTAGTCGAATTCTGCGGCCTGACCTATGACTATGGGGCCCGAACCGATGATCATCACTTTATGTATGTTAGGATTCAAAGGCATCTGATTGCTCCTTGACAAGTTTTAGGAATTTATCGAAAAGGTAGTTGGTGTCATGCGGGCCTCCGCAGGCTTCTGGATGAAACTGCACGCTGAATGCCGGAATGTCGCCGTATGAAATGCCCTCGCATGTGCCGTCGTTTGTGTTGACGAAAGAAAGGAATGCGTTTTTCGGAACAGAATCGTTTTCGACCGCATATCCGTGGTTCTGGCTTGAGATGTACACGCGCCCGGTTTCCATGTCCTTCACCGGATGATTTCCTCCTCGGTGGCCGTATTTGAGCTTTGATGTTTTTGCACCCGAAGCAAGTGCAAGCATCTGATGTCCCAGGCAGATTCCGAAAATAGGGAGCTTTATCTCACCGCTTCTGTTCATCCCGCATATACGTGAAATCTCCGTGATTATGCCTGAATTGTCCGCAGGATC
>JAFPKH010000231.1:0-2791 GCA_017424825.1 Treponema sp.
ATTTTGAGGATTTTCTTTTGAATCAGAATTGCGGCAAACTGAAGCATGAAGGGATCCATGCCCTTGTTGTCTTCTGCAATCTCAGAGAGAATGTTTTTGAATGTGGCTGTATTACGGCTGACCGTGGCGTAATAAGTTCCGTCTTTTGTAAAATTGTTTTCATGCAAAGTCACGCTTAAAATCGAAGAGCTGTTTTCCAGCGTCGAAATATTTTCCATAGTGGTATCATCCTACTGTCTTTTCTACGGGCGACAGTCCCCAAGCGAATTTTAGAATCTCATACGAAATTCTGTTTGCGTTAAAACGGTGGTTTCCGACCGGCTCGACCACCGTGAAAAAAAAAGTTGTCATTTTGCTTGTGCGGCACTTGCAAAAAATCACAATAGAAAGTAGGATAAATCTTAGGAATAAGAGCAGATTTTATGCTTCCTATTGTCTGAAGGCTTAAAGCTATTGCAGTAGTTTTAAGCCCTTTTTTTTGCTGCCGCCAGAACAATCATACGGCACATTTTTCAACCTCCTTATCCATCTGTGTAAAATAGCTTTTGTCATTAAGGGCTTCAATCAAGTTCTTGCCAGCTGTTTTGATAAGTCCGCAGACAAACTGAATCAACGGAGATACAAGATATTTTTGCATAATCTCCTCATCAGTCTTGCCTTCAATGAGGCTTTCCGGCCTCAGTACAAGCGATGTAATTTTGTCAGTCTGAAGTTCATGCTGCTGCATTTCCGATGAACCGTTACCGCACAGCGCAGTCTTGAATTCAACGCACTGCATGGCATTAAAAAAACGCAGGGCAATCGACTGGATGCAGTGTACGACTTCGTGCGCTATAATGATTACATCCAGTGCAACGCCGGCAAGTGCCCTCTCGTAGACATCACTCCGGATTACGATTTTGTTCTCCTCTGGATTGTAATATGCCTGAAGAAACTTACCTTTCTTCCATGTGCCTGCATCGACAATCTCGTAGTTGAACGATTTGTCAAAGAGCGGAATGATGTTTTCCATTACAAAGATTGGATCAAATCTTCCGTCCGTACCGCAGCCGCATAAAAGCCGCGTCCAGAATGCCGTAAGATGCATCCCGTCATCAGTAAGAACGAGAGCCTCTGCTTTCGGTTCCTTTATAGCTGTCTCAATCTGCCCTTCATACTGACTCGCTTCCATTCTGATACTCTCCCGAACTTTCAAATTTTTTCAAAAGTTCCTTAAGCTGGTTTACCTGTTCGGCAGTAAGCCGTGAAAAATCTTTTGCAAACATAACTGCGGTTTCCACATAGTTTGCTTCCGTTTTCTGGTCTTTAAAATCTACATTAACAGTCCCCCTGACTTTAGCCTTGGCTTCTTCAAGCTCATTTTTCTGAGCCCCGCTCAAACCGTATTCTGCAACGATTCTTCCGATAAAATCGTCCGGTATTTCGCGACCGCCATTTTCAATGGAAGAAAGGTAAGCGGGACTGACTTTCAGCCTCTTTGCCATAACTCCCAAAACCTCCGAACAGTCAATCCTCATCTTTCTCAAGATTTTTCCGAATGCTGTTACTTCTGCCATAGAGATTCCATCCTTTTCTCCTATTTTTTCGCGGAAAACCTGACAGGCTTTCGTCCAATGCTAAAACGGCACTTTCAGCATCTGAGAATAATTTATACTTCTTTTGTGAATCTGTCAATAAATTTGTGTAAAAATATTCACAAATTTGTAAAATATTTGTAAGGTAATATGAAAATTTGTGTGGAATGACGGTACACGATTCGTGGCATTACAGCTGAAGCTTCGTGGAATGATATGAAACGGTTCGTGGAGTGACGGTACACGAGTCGTGGAGTGACAGGAAACGGGATGTGGAAGGGGGGCGGGGGGAAAATAGGTAAGAATAAATAGCCGTATTTTGGGATGTTTTTCGCCCCAAAGCCCTGTAATTATGCTATAATATCTTGTTACTATTATGGAAGTTTTGACACCAGAATTCATTGATAATATACATAAGACTCTTAGCAAAAGCATAAAGGAAGAAATCAAGCCTGGAAGTAAGATTTCTGTGGCGGCGGCCTGTTTTTCGATTTATGCCTATCAGGAATTGCAGAATGAACTTAAGAATATTGATGAATTAAGGTTTATCTTTACATCTCCCACATTTGTTGCGGAACGTGCCAAAAAAGAAAAGCGTGAATTTTATATTCCTCGTTTGAATCGAGAAAGGAGCCTTTACGGTACAGAATTTGAAGTAAAACTTCGCAACGAACTTAATCAGAAGGCTATTGCAAAAGAATGTGCTGAATGGATTAGACAAAAAGCTCATTTTAAATCTAACTCTACACAGCAGAATATGCCTTGTTTTATGAATGTTGATGAAACTTCATACAATCCTGTAAGGGAATTTACGGCTGTTGAGCTTGGTGTTGAAAAAGGAAATAACGCTGCTTTTGCCATTACAAAAATGCAGGCTCCTATGAGCACTGGCTTCTTGCAGACTTTTGAAAACTTCTGGCAGAATAAAAACATGATGCAGGATGTAACTGACCAAGTTATAGAGAATATTTCTTCTGCCTATAATGAAAATGCACCAGAGTTCATATACTTTGTTACACTTTACAATATTTTCAAAGAGTTCTTAGATGATATTAGTGAGGATGTTTTACCAAAGGAAGCTACAGGATTCAAACAGAGTGCAATCTGGAATAAGCTTTACAACTTCCAGCAGGATGCTTGTCTTGCAATAATAAACAAACTTGAAAAATATAATGGCTGAATTCTTGCCGACAGTGATGGTCTTGGTAAAACATTTA